>DRJJ01000115.1 GCA_011052255.1 Gammaproteobacteria bacterium
CATTTGAGCCATGGATTACAGGTGAACCAGCAACAAGCCTCTACAACACAGACCCCGTCACACGGAATGACCGGTACAGAGAGACGTGCCACCTTCGCGCTGGCCGGGATTTACAGCCTGCGTATGCTCGGCCTGTTCCTGGTTTTTCCTTTATTCACCCTGTATCAGGACCGTATAGCCGGTGCCACACCGGTGCTGATCGGGCTGGCGCTGGGCGTATATGGCCTCAGCCAGGGCATTCTGCAAATCCCGTTTGGTATGTTATCTGACCGAATAGGCCGCAAACCGGTGATCATCGGGGGTCTGGCTATTTTCGTGCTGGGTAGCATCGTCGCGGCCACCTCCACCGATATATATGGGCTGATTGCCGGACGTGCCCTGCAGGGTTGCGGAGCCATTGCAGCGGCCATTATGGCACTGACGGCCGACCTGACACGTGAAGAGCAACGTACCAAGGCGATGGCCCTGATCGGCATGAGCATTGGCGCTTCTTTCATGCTGGCGTTGGTATTAAGCCCGATACTGGACAGCTGGCTAGGTCTGAGCGGCATCTTCTGGCTCACCGCTATTCTGGCCACATGTGGCATGCTGGTGATGGTCTGGGTAGTGCCGACACCGGTACTTAGCAAGCAGCACGGTGATGCTGAGCCCATCCCTGCACAGTTTCGTCGTGTACTCGCCAATACCCAGTTGATGCGCCTGAATGGCGGCATACACCTGTTGCACATGATTATCACCGCAACCTTTCTGGCCTTGCCGCGGGTATTGCAGGATACCTACGGCATGGCCAGTGAGACCCACTGGTGGGTCTACCTGCTAGTGCTGGCCGTGTCTATCCTGCTAATGGTGCCGTTTATTATTATTGCCGAACGCAAGCAGCGCATGAAAAGTGTGTTCCTGGGCGCGATTGCGACCATGGCACTGGCGCAGGCGGGAATGTGGTTCTGGCGTGACTCATTCTGGCTGTTTGTCAGCCTGTTGACCCTGTTCTTCGCGGCCTTTAATCTGCTCGAGGCCAGCCTGCCATCGCTGGTATCCAAAACGGCCCCCCCCGAGGCCAAGGGCACTGCGATGGGCTTCTACTCCAGCAGCCAGTTTCTGGGCGCATTTGTCGGCGGTAGTCTCGGTGGCCTGATCCTGAGTGATTTTGGCTATTACGGCCTGTTTCAGGCAGCATCGCTGATGGCCGTGCTGTGGCTGCTGTTTGCAGTCAGCATGAAGCCCCCGCGTAATCTGACCTCCCGTTTGCTGAACGTCGGCAACCTGAGCCCGCAGGAGGCCATGCGGATCGCATCAGAACTGTTAAAGATTCAAGGGGTTGCAGAGGCCGTCGTGATAGCCGAAGAAGGCGTGGCCTATCTCAGGATTAATCGCAAACAACTGGATGAAAAAGCCTTGTTGGCTTATTATGCTGTAGACAGTGATTCCGTCTGAGGCGAGCAATCGCAGACCGGTTTCGGACTGCATAATTGAAGTACCGTTAAATACATAATAGACGAGGGAAGAAACATGGCACGTGGAGTAAACAAGGTAATTCTGGTAGGCAACCTGGGCAAAGACCCTGAAATTCGTTACATGCCCAGCGGCGGCGCTGCGGCCAATATCACTATCGCTACCAGTGAATCGTGGAAAGACAAACAGACCGGTGAACAGAAAGAGCGCACCGAGTGGCACCGGGTAGTCTTTTTTGGTCGTCTGGCCGAGATAGTAGGCGAATACCTGAAAAAAGGCTCACAGGTTTATGTCGAAGGAAGCCTGCGGACCAACAAGTGGCAGGACAAAAGCGGCAATGACCGTTACACCACCGAGATCATAGCCAATGAAATGCAGATGCTCGGTAGCCGCAGTGGTGGCAGCACCAGTTATCAGCCTGATAACTCAGCACCGCAGTCACAGTCTCAATCTCAATCCGCACCCGCTGCAACAGCGCCGGATACCTTTGATGACGATATACCGTTCTAAAGATTACCCGATGTAATCATACAATCAAGCCCCTGCAAGATATTATCTTCAGGGGTTTTTTCGTAAGCAGTTATTGTCACTTGTAGCAGGAAAACTTCTGAAGCAGTTAAATGAATATTTTATTAATCGAAGATAACCAGGATCTCGCCTGTAACGTAATGGAGTATCTTGAAGCGCAAGGGCATGTTATGGATGCGGCTGCGGACGGTATTACAGGCATGCACCTGGCAGTGGTCAATGACTATGATGTCATCGTGCTGGACCTGACCCTGCCCGGTATGGACGGGCTCGACCTGTGCCGCAAACTCAGAGCAGAAGCAGGTAAGGCAACGCCGGTTTTGATGCTAACGGCACGTGACACACTGGAAGACAAGCTGGCCGGTTTCGACAGCGGCGCAGATGATTACCTGGTCAAGCCGTTTGCATTGAAGGAATTGTATGCACGCCTGTTGTCCCTAAGCAGGCGCAGTGGATTATCTGCAACGGTATCGGATAACGGTTTGCAGGTGGTGGATCTGGAAATGGACCTGGGGACCTTGCAGGTCAGGCGCGCCGGAAATCTGGTGAGTCTTACACCGATCGGTCGTCAACTGCTTGAATGTCTGATGCGCGAGTCACCGCGAGTGGTGACAAGAAGTCGACTTGAGCAGGTCGTATGGGGTGACATTCCTCCGGATAGTGATGCACTGAAAGCACATATGCACAGCCTGCGTAATGCAATAGACAAACCCTTCGACAAGCACCTGTTGCAGACGGTCAGAGGTGCAGGCTATCGCCTGGCAGATCCCGATGAAATATCGTCATAGTCTTCGTTTTCGGATTGTTTTTTCCTATTTTATTGCCAGTTCCCTGATTGGGGCGGTATTTTCGGCCTTTCTGTATATAGGGATCAGCCAACTGGAAGAGCAGCTTATCTTTGTACATATCAAGGATGAACTAAATTATTTTATCAAGCTGACCAGCAGAGATAAAACAACAACCCGGCAGACAACACAAACCTATAGCGCCTATCGGTTAAAGCCAGGCGAACCGGTACCCGGGTTTCCGAATCTCGAAAAATTATCTCCTGGCCTGCATGAGATAGAGCTGGATGAGCGCGAGGATTTTATACATATCATTGAACAGAACGGATACCGTTACTACATTATTTATGATGCAACGGCGTATGAGCACAAGGAACATTTATTAATGGCCATGCTGGCCGGTGCAATACTATTAATGATTATTCTGGGTGTGTGGGCGGCGTATCTGTTTTCGGGCAAACTGATTGCTCCGGTTACACGTCTGGCCAATGAAGTCGACGAGATAACCGGTAAAGTGGGTGAGCATGAGCTGGCAGTGAGTTACGCTAATGATGAGGTCGGCAAACTGGCCCAGGCCTTTGACCGTTATGCCAGACGCATTACACAATTCTTAAGACGTGAACGTCATTTTACGGCCGATGCCAGTCACGAATTACGTACACCTTTGACCATTATCCAGGGCGCTGTCGAGATGTTGCAGCATAACAGCCAACTGGATGAAAAGTCGCTACATCGGCTGGATAGAATCGAAAGGGCGGCTCATGACATGGGCCAGAATCTGGAGGTTTTACTATTATTGGCCAGAGAGGCAGAACAGGGTGATATATCGGATGAGGATACCGATATCGCAGCTATACTGGAAAGGCTGGCAAAACTCTACAGGGAACAGATCAAGCAAGATGCCATCGTATTGCATGTTGATATACAGTCACGACCATGCCTGTCTGTGCCATCAGCCGCCGTTCGTATTATTCTCAATAATCTGATTTCCAATGCGATCAAGTACACCGGTTCAGGGAGAGTGGATGTTGTACTGACTGACTCAACGATAGAAGTGATCGATACCGGCTGTGGTATCAGCGAGCATGAACTGCAACATGTTTTCGAGCGAGGCTTTCGGGGTAAGGATATTGATAGTTTTGGCAGTGGGCTTGGGTTATCAATCGTCAAGCGCATTTGTGATCATTTTGGATGGCAGGTGTCTATCGATAGTGCAGAAGGCGAGGGCACGCTTGTGCGCTGGGTCTTTTCAGCAGGGCAGCTAGAATAGAATTAACGCAGGCTTTACCAAAATTTAACCAGATTTTTACTTTCGCAGCGATATAGTTCATACCCACATACCCGTGCGGGTGCTCAGGAACGGCGTCGTGAGTAATGAATTAATCTGGTTAATTATCGGACTTACCGGTCAGGCATTGTTTTCAATGCGTTTTCTGGTGCAGTGGCTCAAGAGCGAGAAGCAGAAAAAAAGTATTATCCCGCTGGAATTCTGGTATTTCAGCATTGCCGGTGGCGTGACACTACTCAGCTATGCGCTCTACAAGCAGGACCCGGTATTCATCATTGGCCAGGTGACGGGTCTGTTAATCTACGGAAGGAATCTATGGTTCATTGCGCGTGAACGCGAAGCATTGCGTGAGCTGCGTAACCAGAATCAGGCCGCCTCATCTTGAGGCGCGAACGTGTATACCCGCTCATCTGGTTTATTAGCCTGTCGTTACTGGCCATCGTCAGCTTATGGGCACGGCCATTGCTGCCAGTTGATGAAACGCGTTATATCAGCGTTGCCTGGGAGATGTGGCTGCGTGGTGATTTTCTCGTGCCGTTCAAGAATGGTCTTCCATACAGCCACAAGCCACCCATGTTGTTCTGGCTGATACATGCAGGCTGGAGTGTGTTCGGTGTCAATGAATGGTGGCCACGTATACTGCCCTCACTGTTTTCTTTCGCCAGTCTGTTGCTGACCTCATGGCTGGCACGCCAGTTATGGCCAGAGCGGCCGCGTCTGGTATGGCTGGCGCCTACCATGATGCTTGCCAGCATGTTATGGCTGCTTTTTTCGACAGCGATCATGTTCGACATACTGTTAAGCTTCTGGGTATTGCTTGCTATCGCCGGTTTGTTAATGGCAAGTCGTGGGCAGCAACAGGGCTGGTTTATTTTCTCGCTAGGCATTGCCGCTGGCATTCTAACCAAAGGCCCGGTGATGATACTGCACGTGTTGCCACTGGCATTGCTGGCTCCGTGGTGGTCAGCGGCTGTTCACCAGCGTAAATGGCGCTGGTATGGCTTTTTAGTAATGTCTGTTTCTGTGTCAGTGTTACTGGTGCTGATGTGGGCGCTACCGGCGGCACGATCTGGTGGAGATGCCTATGCGCAAGCCATATTCTGGGGCCAGACTGCCGGCCGAGTAGCCAATTCCTTCGCACATCAACGTGCCTGGTGGTGGTATCTGCCAGTCCTGCCGGTCATTCTGTTCCCGTGGCTGTTGTGGCCAGCAAGCTGGAAGGGTGTTTTCCAGTTAGGCAAGCTGATGCAGGAACCAGGTGTCAGGCTGGTACTGGCATGGCTGATTCCGGTATTCATCGCCTTCTCCCTGATTAGTGGCAAGCAGGTGCATTACCTGCTACCAGTATTCCCGGCATTTATATTGTTGATTGCACGCGGATTACAGGAACCGGTATCGAGCCAGAAGCGAGGTTTGCTGCCGGTCAGTATGGTGATGGTAAGTATCGGCCTGCTTTTACTGTATTTACCAGACCAGGCCGGGCTACGTCATATCCCTGAATGGGTGAAAGACATACCATCTTTTTCCGGCTGGCTGGTTATTGCGCTGGGGTTAGTAATACCCTTTCTGGGTAAGCGCTATGATAAGCATCAGCATGTCATGTTACTGGCAGGAGGCAATCTTGCTCTGGTGCTGTTGCTCAGTGTTTTTGTATTACGTCAGGCATTGCCCAGCTACGACCTTAGCCAGTTCAGCCAGCGTGTCGCCGAGATTCAAAACAGCTCTATTCCGGTAGCGTACGTAGGTACGTATCATGACCAGTTTCAGTTTTCAGGCCGGCTTCATCAGCCCGTAGATGTCATTAGCAGGGCCGATCAACGTAACTGGATTAAGAAGCATCCCGACGGCCGTCTTATTCTCAATGGCAAGCGTGCCAATGATCCACTGCTGGGTATTTCTGAGCAGAGTATACTGTTTAGAAACAAATGGATGTTGATCGTCAAGGCAGCTTCTTTCGCCAGAGTGATGGCGCGTAAGGACACTATTACCGTTCACGGCGGTTAGTCTGTAAGGCGCAATAAACAACGTGCATTGCGCTGTATGGCTAGTAAATACCCGCGTCACTGCCAGTTGATTGTTTCTCTTCTTCAGCACAAGGTAATGTTTTTGTGTAGACGATTGTAACGGCGTGCAGCCAGCGACTAGATTTTTCTTCACATATCTGATAATTTTTATTTTCCAGATTATTTTCTACTGAAATATGAATAATCTGTGGTAGCGCGAAGGTGAGTACTAAACTTAAAGCCATAAGGGCAACTAATATTTTTTGAATTTTATCAGTTACCTTAAGGACTTTTACCATAAAAAACCCTAATACCACTACTACGAAGAACAAGCCCCCTCCAAATAGATAATAAACTCCTTTATCGAAAACAATCTGATCCCTGTTTTCAAAAATCTGCGTTAGCAAATCAATAAAGACATTAATTGATACGAATATAGATACTAGCCCTAGTGCAGCAAAAGCTGCCAGTATGCTATATATCTTAATCGGGGATGGTTGCCCCTTTATTTGGGAGTTCATCTTATGATGATTCAACTGAGTGTATGATAAGTTCAGAGCAAATGATCAAACTCACCCTTTTTAAAGGCTGATTCTACGTAGTAGATGGCCTTTTCATAAATACCCATCTTCACATCATCAAACTTTTCTTCATGTACTTCATTATAAGAGGGATGCTCATCATCGTAATACGGGTATTTTAACCATGCTTTCTTTTTTTCAATGACAGCTAGTGTAATGAGTGCTTCAGCTTCTTCTTTACTAAGAAAAACAGGGGGAGTTATATCTTTCGGAAAAACATCTTCCAGAGCGACATAGTTTTCACTGTGAACAATTGTTGCAATTAGTGCCACAAGCTCTTCTGGCATTTGTGCTTCTCGTTTAATCATTTTTGAAAAATTTCGACACAGCAGAGTTTGATTAACAATAATTCATGCCTCAATACCAATAATAGCCCATACGCGACAATAACCTGAATTACATGCCATCGTGGTAGATGGCGCAACTCTATTCAACGGTTTATTATGTGTTTTTAATTACGTCGGTATAGTTCATGAGATCTGGATTATCCTTTTCAAGATCCTTATATTGATCTTCGAGCCAGTTTTGGAGGTTTTCTAAACACAATAAATGTTCTTCGTAATCAGATACGTCTTTTATGGTTTCGCTATGAAGAAACCCCTCATTATATTTGATCGCATCATTTACGGCAGATACTAATAAAATAAGATTTGAGCTGGATACGTCTAATTTCATACGGCTACCTTTAAAACCAGAACAGCAAGCCTGTCTAGAAGTAATTTAAAGTTAGATAACGGCATATCATGGGCTGGGGCAATTGTATAATGTGTTGCGCCAATTCTTCGGTTGTATTTGTCTCTTACAATGGCCAATCCAGCTGGAAGTTTTGTACCTTTGGGTATTTTATAATACTCTCATGAGCTACCTTTAAATATGTTTGGTTTATCAAATGTGCTTAAACCCCTTGGCGATGGTTTACAGGTAACCCATTTAACATCATATTTTTAATATTATTGTTATATCGGCGGGTCGAACTTTGCCATTGGATAATATTTTATTATTATCGACTAAACCAAATACAGTCCCTTTGTCCTTAATTTTTTTTGCACGCCATAAATTTACGGGCGTTTCCTCATAATAACGGTCAATGTCACCCGCAGATATCAAAACATCCTTTAAAAGCTTATCCATATTTATTATCTCCCTTATGCATCTGTGGTATAGCAGATAGTCCTGATTTTTTGATTACCTTGTTAAGGCATACCCCGTCACTGTTGACTGGTTCCGGTTGATTACTGGAGCCGTATTACTTTATAAAAAGGGTGCGAGTGACGCAGTGGTTCCATTATAAAGAGTGAAGGATTACGCCCTGCATTTCGCCAGGCATTCCCCGACAAAAAATACTGATTGGTCCCTGGCACGTCACTTCTTCCTTAAAGTATAAGTTTTGCCCTTTGAGCCTGAATAATGGCTTTTTTTTGTGATTTAATCAATAGATTACAGTTGATTGTTTTGTTACGGCTCTGCTTATCTCGTCGTATGTGACTGAAAATATGATAAATTATACGTGGACAGGAAAAAGGCATTGCAGCCTGTAAATTTAGAGCTAGGGCTTTTCACTGGAAGTGGCCCTGTTAATCATTTGCATGACAGCGTTATTGGCATATAAAGGAACCAACTCCATGTCTGGATGGCGATTGGCAAAAACACGGAAGACTTCATCTGCAAAAGCCTGGCCTATTGATTCTACTTCGTTAAAGTCAAAAATTACGGTCTTGAATTTATCAACTCGCACCAACAGTCTTTTGGCTTGAGAGCGCGAAACAAGCTTATCATCTCCATACTGTGTCAGGCGTACCGGGACGATCGTTTTAGTAAAGCCATAATCATCATCTGAGGTAAAGCTGTCGAACACCTGTTTTGATGTTCTCGAGGTGTTATTCGATAACTTCATTACCACCATAGTGCCAGTCTGAGATTTTTGATGCTCCAAAATCCAGTCTTCGACTTCACCGTGTGTATGAGAGAAATATACATTTCCAGATAAAATAGTAAAGCTATCGAACATTCTTGACGAAAAAAATATGCCTTCACCAGTATGGTTGTCAGGGTCTGTTGTAAGCTTTCCCTTGGCTAGCTCAAGCACTGAGTGCCTTTCATCATGTAGCCCTAG
>DRJJ01000116.1 GCA_011052255.1 Gammaproteobacteria bacterium
ACACTGGGTATACAAAAGCGATGGCAAGAGTGACGCCGCAACTACCATCGATAAGCGTGCCCGGCGCTGGTTACGCAGCCTGCTGGAGTTACAGCGCACGGCGGGTGACTCACTGGAATTTATCGAAAACGTCAAAATAGATCTGTATCCCGACGAGATCTATGTGTTTACCCCGAGTGGCGAGATTATGGAGCTGCCGCGTGGTGCCACCGCCGTTGACTTTGCCTATGCGGTGCATACCGATGTCGGCAGTGCCTGTGTGGCGGCGCGTATCAATCGTCGCCTGTCACCGTTACGCTCGCTGCTTTATAACGGCCAGACGGTTGAGATCATTACCGCGGCCAGTGCCAAACCCAATCCGGCCTGGCTGAATTTTGTGATCACGGCCAAGGCACGTACCAACGTTCGCTCTTACCTGAAAAACCTGCAAAAAGGCGAAGCCGCTGATCTGGGTAAGCGTTTACTGGACCAGGCCTTGCAAGCCCTGTCGACCTCGCTGGCCGATATATCAGACAAGCAAATGCAGGCCGTATTACGTGAATACCAGCTTGAGCAGGCAGAGCAGTTGTTTGTGGATGTAGGCATGGGGGCACTGGTCGCGCAGCTGGTTGCGCGTACCATGGCGCCTATTGAGGCAGAGCTGGAGGAAGACAAGCGTCAGCAAAGTCAGAGCCAGCCACTGGTCATTCGGGGCACCGAGGGCATGGTGGTCAACTATGCCAAATGCTGCCACCCGATCCCGGGTGATTCGATACTCGGCTTTATCAGCAAGGGCAGGGGTATTGTGATCCACCGTGAATCATGCCGTAATGTAGCCGATTTCAGCAATACGCCGGACAAATGGCTGGAGGTCGAGTGGCAACAGGAACTGGAAGGTATTTTCAGTGCCGAGATACGTGTCGATGTGGCCAATCAGCGCGGTGTGCTGGCTACCCTGGCCGCCCTGATATCCGATCAGGATTCGAATATTGAGAACGTGAATGTAGAAGAGCGTGATGGTATGGCCAGCACCATCACCTTCCTGCTCAGCGTACACAATCGTGAGCATCTGGCGCGCATTATGCGTCAGGCCAAGGCGGTCAGAAACGTGATAAAGATTAGTCGCACCAAGAGCTGATATTGAACAATACAACAAGACGCTACAAACAGGTCCCTTCTCCCTTAGGGAGTATTCCCTAACCCTCTCCCTGAGGGCGAGGGGATAAAGATCATTCACAATACATCCCTGCAGGGATAGCTGCTGTTTCAGTAGCATGCAAAAATACGGAGAAACGAATGTCCCGAGAAATCATTCAGACTGACAAGGCGCCGCAGGCCATTGGCACCTATTCCCAGGCGGTGAAAGTAGACAATACGGTTTATATGTCCGGGCAGATCCCGTTGGTGCCGGAGACGATGGAACTGGTCGAGGGCGATATGAATACCCAGATACGGCGTGTATTTGATAACCTGGTTGCGGTGGCGGAAGCGGCTGGCGGCAGTCTGGTTGACGTGGTCAAGCTCAACGTTTTCCTGACGGACCTGGCGAACTTTCCACAGGTGAATGAAATCATGGCAGAGTATTTTGAACAACCCTACCCGGCGCGGGCAGCCATTGGTGTGGCCGGTTTACCCAAGGGTGCTGCGGTTGAGATGGATGCAGTTTTAGTGCTGGCGTAGTGAGTCAGCGACTGGTGTCCAGAGGTTGTGTCCCGCGGCAGGTGGCGGCGAGCAGACCGCCCACCAGAAAAAATTCTACTACGCTTCCACTCATCCAGCTGATTACCAGTGACAGGGGATAAGGAGTGACGGCGTAGTTAATCAGAAACGGTGATGCCATAAACAGGCCGACGACCAGCCCAAAGCCCAGCCCGCTACTCAGACGCCGGTCGCGTACAAAACCGTAGTAGAGCAGGGTGATAAATACAGCCATGCCGATCTGACCAGCGAGCAGCCACGGGAAATGTGCTGTCATCTCGCCTTTACTGCGCCATAATGCAGCAGTTGCCTGATAACTGCTTTCCAGCAGGACGGCATGGAAAACCCAGTCAAAGATAAAGATGAATGCAAATACCGCGACCATGGAAATGAATACGTGGCGATTAAACATTACTGTTCCCCGGATTGAGTTGTGCTTTGCTATTACTGGCGCAATCATACTCTACTTGTTAACTGATTACCCCAATCTGTTTTTGATTGTGCAATCTTTGTGCGGCTCACGTTACAATCTAATCCATGACTAATACTGGCATACAGTCGTCACAGCAGGTAACAGATAGCCAATACGATATAATACGTCTGAAGGGTGTTGGTCCGCGTATCGCTATGCGACTGGAAAAGCTGGCCATCCGCACTGTACAGGATGTACTGTTTCATTTGCCGCTACGTTATGAAGACCGCACCCGGGTCGTACCGCTTGGCAGTTTGCGGCCGGGGGCGCAGGCGGTAATTGAAGCAGATATTGATCTGGCTGAAATAGCATTTGGCCGCAAGCGTATGTTGCTATGTCGTATCAGTGACAATACCGGTTCCCTGTTGTTGCGGTTTTTTCACTTCAGTGCGGCACAGAAAAACCAGATGCAGCGCGGGATACGGATACGTTGTTACGGAGAGATCAGGCCGGGTAAAAAAGGTCTGGAAATGATTCACCCCGAATACACCATCCTGAATGACGAAGTTGTCACAGATGTCGAACAGACACTGACACCCATCTATCCCACTACAGAAGGTGTTCATCAGGTTAAACTGCGTGATTTAACCGATCAGGCACTGGCCTTGCTGGACGGAGGTGATGTAACACTGCAAGAATGGTTGCCGGCTAGTCTCACAAAAAAGATGAACTGGCCCTCGCTACGGGATGCCATTATCACGCTGCATCGTCCGCTGCCAGACATGGAGCTGGACAGTCTGATTGAAGGCAAGCACCCGTTGCAACAGCGGCTTGCATTTGAAGAGTTATTGGCACATCACCTGAGCCTGCGGCAATTGCGTTTTCGGGCACGGCATCACCATGCACCGAGTTTGCCAGCTGCAGGTTTTTATGCAACGCAGTTTCGTGGCAGTCTGCCGTTTACCCTGACCACCGCGCAGCAACGGGTAATTGATCAGATAGAGGAAGACCTGAACCAGCACCGGCCGATGATGCGACTGCTACAGGGTGACGTCGGCTCCGGTAAAACCGTGGTTGCCGCCTGCGCGATGCTGGCCGCTGTCGATGCCGGTTATCAGGCGGTATTGATGGCACCGACAGAAATCCTGGCCGAACAGCATCTGCAGACCTTTCAGGGCTGGATGGAACAACTGGATATACAGGTGGCCTGGTTGTCTGGCAAGATCAAGGGCAAGGCCCGTGCAGCAGTGCTTGAGCAGATTGCCAGTGGTGCGGCACAACTGGTGATCGGTACCCACGCCCTGTTTCAGGAGCAGGTTGATTTTCATAATCTGGCATTGGTAGTGGTCGATGAGCAGCATCGGTTTGGTGTACACCAGCGCCTGAGCCTGCGTGAAAAAGGTCGTCAGGGTGAACAACGGCCACACCAGCTAATCATGACCGCGACACCCATACCGCGTACCCTGACCATGACCGCTTATGCCGATCTGGACTGCTCGATAATCGATGAATTGCCTCCCGGGCGCACGCCAGTTCAGACCGTTGTGCTACCGGAGACACGGCGTGCCGAGGTGGTTGAGCGGGTGCATACGGCCTGCGCCGGCGGTAGCCAGATTTACTGGGTGTGTACCCTGATTGATGAATCCGAGGTGTTGCAATGCCAGGCGGCGGCGGAAACCGCCGAACAGTTACAGCAGGCGCTGCCCGGGTTACGCGTTGGGCTGGTGCATGGACGTCTGAAGCCGGCCGAGAAGGAACAGGTCATGGCGCGTTTCAAGGCCGCCGAACTGGATCTGCTGGTGGCCACCACCGTGATCGAAGTGGGGGTGGATGTACCCAACGCCAGCCTGATGGTAATCGAGAACGCCGAACGGCTGGGTCTGTCACAACTACACCAGCTACGCGGCCGGGTCGGACGCGGTTCACGGCAAAGCCATTGCGTACTGATGTATCGCGCGCCGCTGTCACGTACGGCACGTTCACGTCTGGCCATTATGCGAGAGACCAACGATGGTTTTGTGATTGCGCAGCGCGACCTGGAAATTCGTGGCCCGGGTGAGGTGCTGGGTACGCGACAGACCGGTGATATGAATCTGCGCATGGCCGATCTGCTACGTGACCAGGCCCTGTTGCCACAAGTGCAGCAATTGTCAGAACAGCTGATACAACAGCAGCCACAAGCCGTTAATGCGATTATCCGGCGCTGGCTGGCATCGGGTACGCGCTACGGTGATGTATAATGATTTTTTCAGAATAAAGCAGACCGGGGACATTAGTGAAGGTTAAACAGGCGCACGGCGCCAGCAATCAGTACCAGCTGCAATGGCGGCCTGCGGCTAGCTACCGGCACACATCAATCCCCGATGAGCTGCGCGACTGGTTAACAGATGCCAACTCACTGACCAGCCGCATAGTGCGTCAATGTGACCATTTTCGCGTACAGGTGGCCGCGCAGTACCGCCAGCGTCCGATGCTCAGCGAGGCGCAGAATCTGGGCATCAGGCCACAGGTTCAGGGACTGGTGCGACAGGTGCATTTACTCTGCAAGAACCGGCCGTGGGTGTTTGCGCGTACGTTTATTCCGTTAAATACCTTGCGTGGCAAGGAACGTCGGCTGGCATACCTGGGTGATCGGCCGTTGGGAGCCTATTTGTTTGCGCGGCCGGACATGCACCGTGGCGAGATTGAAATTGCATGTATTCGTGCCGGGCAACCTTTGTATGAGATGGCGCTGGCCGGCACATCGCACTGGACAGGGCATAAACGACCGGAGCAGATATGGGGCCGACG
>DRJJ01000117.1 GCA_011052255.1 Gammaproteobacteria bacterium
ATTGCAGGACTGGGCTCAGGATATCTGTCAGGCATTGGAGCCAATTGCGGTACAGCTTGATGCCCTGGAAGGGCGGACGGATTACATGGAGACACTGAACGTACAAAAAGACAAGGTTGCGGACACGTCAAAAACACCCTCGGCAAAGATTCTGGAAGATATGCGCGTACATGAGAAGGGTTTTTTCGTCTATATGCGCGAAAAGTCTGAGTTGTATAAAAACATGATGACCAGTAAACAGCTGCCGGTCGAGAGAATGGCTCAATTTGTAAAGCAGGCAGAGGAGTCGATACGCAGGCAGAAAACGATTGAACAGGAAGATTATTTGACGTTTGAAGAATACCTGCAGCTCTATTATGCTTAAAGGTGTATATCCAATCAGGAACCTGTCCTATGTTGCATCCTTTTAGGAGGCGTTATGTTTGATATTCTGTTCAAAGGTGAATGTCAGCCACAGCAGAATCTGGAGACGGTCAAACAGAATATGGCGCAGTTATTCAAGATTTCGGCTGAAAAAGCAGAAGCGCTGTTTAACGGCCAGTCCCGGACGCTCAAGAGTGGCCTGGAAAAGGAGATCGCCAGTAAGTACATACAGGCTATCAGCCGGGCGGGAGCTATTGCCTACGCTGTAGAAAGTGATGCAGTGCCCGAATCAGCAGTAGAACAGGCTGTAGAGGATGCACACACTTCAGTTCTGGAGGCTGAGCTGGACCCACCGGGTACCACCTTGCTCACCCATGAAGTCGTTCAGCCACCTGATATCGATATTGCGCAATTGAGTTTGTCTCAGCCCGGTGAAACGCTAGCAGAAACAGCCGATGTGCCAGATGCGGATATTGAAATCAGTCATTTGTCTCTATCAGAGTCTGGCAGCCATCTGGCTGACAAGTAGGGGGATGATAGCTCTGTACTCGCTATGACAGGGTTTGCAGGTAGTTTGTACGTCTGAAGTCTGTCGAGGTCCGAAGTTGAACATTTCACCAATCAGCTTGTCATAAAGATTACCAATACAGCCTGCCCGGTCACTTATAATGAAAAATAGCCTATTCACCCTGCCTGTTATCCTGGTTACCCTGATATTCAGCTCGTATAGTCTGGCCCTGGACGAACAGGATAAAAAGCTTATCAGTGAGACCGTATTTCAGGATATGGATGGTAATAATCGTGTGCTTAACGATTACATCGGCAAGGAAAAATGGACTATCGTCATGTTATGGATATCGGATTGCCATGTATGTAATCAGGAAGCCAGTGAATATGATGACTTTCATGATAAACACAAGGATACGGATGCCCGCATACTGGGTATATCAATGGATGGAATAGAAGGCAAGCGCGATGCGTTGGCCTTTATCAAGCGTAATGAAGTAGGTTTCCCAAATCTGATTGGCGATCCCCAGACCGTAGCATCGCTGTACATCAGGCTGACCGGTGGTGACTGGGTTGGTACACCAACTTTTCTGATTTTTTCACCAGCGGGTGAACTCAAGGCAGCTCAGCCCGGGGCTGTTCCGGTTAGTCTTATTGAAGAATATATTATCAAAAACAGCAAGCCTGCTGATTCGAAGATGTAATTTGATGTAATTCACAGGCGACTGCATTAGAATCAGGTTATGAATCGTGTACACGGCCTGAAAAAAACAGCTCTGGTTTTATTCGTACTTTTACTTGCCTCATGTGAGAGCGAACCGCCGCAGACGCTGGTAGGTGGCGAACGAACATTGCTTGTCCTCAGCCGAAATTCCCCAACAAGTTACTATCTCGATCGTGATCAGCCAGCTGGCCTGGAGTATGATCTTGTTCAGTCCTTTGCCAGAGCCCGCGGTTACAAGGTTCGTATCGAACTGGTCGATACGATTACTGAAATAATCCAGCGACTGCAGGATGGTAAGGCCGATATGGCTGCTGCCGGTCTGTCACTGACCGAGAGCAGGACCAGGCAACTGCTGGCTGGGCCAGCCTACCAGAAAGTTACCCAGCAGCTGGTGTGTCGGCGCGGAGGCCCGCGACCGAAAAATATTGAACAGCTGGTTGGTGTAAAAATACAGGTGGCCAGTAACAGTAGTTATGTTGATCGTTTGAATAGTCTAAAAACGGAATATCCGCAACTTGACTGGCAGGAAATTGAGGGTGTTTCAACAGAAGACCTGCTCTGGCGAGTATGGATGAAAAAAACAGACTGCACGCTATCTGACTCGAATATTACTGAAATCAACCGGCGTTATTTTCCTGAGCTGGTTGTGCGGTTTAATATAAACCAGCCTGAGTCGCTGGTCTGGTATTTCCCGGCCAGGCACAAGCAGTTACAGGAAGATGTGAACAGCTGGATGGAGTCGTATCTGCACAGTGATGCATTTGAACAATTAATAGAACGGTATACCGGTTTTCTTGAATCTTATGATTATGTTGATAACCGAAAGTATATTCGCAAAGTCAAAAAAATCTTGCCACGATATGTAAAGATATTTGAAGCGACGGCTGATAAATATAATTTTGACTGGCGGCTGCTGGCTGCACAGGCTTATCAGGAATCACACTGGAGACCTGGCGCAAAGAGCCCGACCGGTGTGCGTGGCATGATGATGCTAACCCTGCCTACTGCCCGTGAACTGGGTGTAAAAAGCCGGCTTGACCCTGCGCAAAGTATAGATGGCGGGGCAAAGTATTTATCAAGGTTGTACAAACGCCTTCCCAGTGAAGTCAGTGAGCCGGACAGGACATGGTTTGCACTGGCGGCCTATAATATTGGTATGGGTCATGTATGGGATGCGCGTAAACTGGCCAGAATGCAGGGCCTGAACCCCGACCTCTGGAAAGACATAAAAACAGTGTTCCCGTTGATGACAAGAAAGCAATACTACCTTAAGCTAAAATACGGTTATGCCAGAGGGCACGAGCCTGTTCGATACGTACAGCGCATACGTAATTACTACGATATTCTGCTTATGTATAAGGAAGATCTGTGATTCGATCAACTCTTGACAGAACGTTGATTAACCGAGTGTCAAGGTTGGCAGGGTTCTGCATATTTTTGATCATGCCAGGTCTTGTCCTGGCAGACCAGATTATAGAACTCGAACAAAAACAGGTCGATAGCTCGGGTATTAGTGCCTTTTATTTTCAGGGCGAAATGCGCAACGCACAAACTTATGAAATTGTTGCCACTGAGGGTGTTGTCTGGGTGGGTACCAACAAGGGACTGGTCAGATATGATCTGACCAGCAAGCAGTGGCTATTGGTGTCGCCTCCCGCCGGGGTGGAGCAGGGTGTGGCGTATCAACTGGCGGCCAACGAGGCAGGGCAGCTGGCTGTTGAGTATCTGGTATGGACAGGCGCAGACCGGCTAAACAGCGCGGGTATCTTTCTATTCGATGATGTGAAGAAGTATTGGGTCAAGATACAGGATAGAGGCTCCAGTGACATACAATGGCGCGGCCGTGAACTCTGGGTGCTGAGCCGTAGTGGTATCAGTATTTATGATATTGATGCGGGTAAGGCGTGGGATATACAAAAAGATTTACCGTCTCTGTACCGTCGTTCGAGTCTGGGTAAATTGATTACGGATGACTACGGTGTCTGGATAGCGGTAACCGGACGACCCATCGCTCTAACTGGGAGGTTTGAAAAAGGTGGGGTGATTCATCTGCAGCTACCTGAGATACGCTGGAAAAGTTATGATTATGAGACAGGCCTGGCGCAGGATGCGGTGTCTGATATTGCTGGTGACTATCAACAGATTGTGGCAGTACACGGGCAGGCAGATTCAGGTATTAGCCTGCTGGATGTGCGTCAGGATGTCTGGCGTACCCTGATGACGTCTGCAAATGATATACCGTTGGGCGGACGGCTGGTTGTACAAGACGAAAAATATATCTGGACGGCTTATTCCGGAGGTCTGACACGTTTGCAAAGAGGCAATAATCAGGCCACGCAATACACATCAGAAGATGGTTTGCCGGGTAATGTTATAAGTGGAATGGCTAGTGGGTTAAGTGGATTATGGGTGGCTGCATTCGATTATTCAGGGGATGAACAGGGTATTTCATATTCGGGGGTGGCGAAACTGGTTATGACTGACGCCAGCCCATGGGAGGATCCTGTCTTGCAAAAGTACTGGCCTGTAATCATGTTGGTGCTGATACTCTTGTCGGCGATGCTGCTGCTAAGAAAACGCAAGCATGACAGGCGTACACGCTAAATCAGAATAAAAAAATGCCACGATCTGGTCGTGGCTAACCAGGTACCACTACCACCAAAATACTGTATCACCAGGCCCAGCTATGTTTGAACAGAATGTTCTGTATCTTGTCCAGACTGATACAGTATGTACTGGGAGCCAGGCAGGCCGTAATCATCACATTATCTTTTCTAAGCCAGCGCTTCTTTTGAGAAATATCAATCAATCGCATGCGTTTCAGAGGTTGTTTATTGGCATCCAGCATCACCATTACTTTGGGACTTAACCTCAGGGTGGCATTTTGCTCAATGATGACGCCGATTTCGTTAGTGCTCAGTTCAACCAGCGACCCGGCCGGGTAGATGCCGATTGCCTGAATGAATTCATCGACCAGTTCGGCCTGATAGGCAACGTCACGGAGCTGGTAGAGCTTATTCATGGCTGCAGCAGGCGTAACGCTATTGGTGGCCTGGCGTGGGTGCCTGAGTTCATCATAAGCGTAGGCAATGCCGGCTATTTTGCCCAGATAGGGAATTTCGTCACCGGAAATACCTTTAGGGTAACCGCCGCCATCAAAGTATTCGTGATGTGTCGCGACAACAGAGCGTGCAAACGGTGACACGCCTTCCATTTTGTTAACGATATCCAGACTGTGCTGTATATGTTGCCTGATCGTTGCTTTTTCATCTGCAGTGTAAGCTCCTGTTTTTTCCAGCAGTTCCTGAGGTACATGCACCATGCCGACTTCACATAACATGGTTCCAAGCGCGAGTGCCCGCATGCCTTCGCGATTCAAACCGACATGACGACCAAAGATGGTTGCCCAGATGGTTGCACGTATAGAATGATGATAGCTATAGTTGTCCCATTTTCTGACCCGGGCCAGCCAGATCATCGCATCCGGGTTTCGGGTCACGCTATCAACCAGTTCGTTAACAATTTTACTGGGCTCAGCTATGTCCACATATGAACCCTGGCGTAGCTTGTACATGAAGTCACTAAAAGTTTCAGCAAGTCGGTGATGCAGTTTCTGCGCCTTGAGGATTTCTTTTTTGACCGGGATGTGTGTGTGATAAACGCTGCGGCTGATGCGCAAGGGTACAACGTGGGGGATATTACGCGGTTTACCTGATCGATCTTTGGGTACTGATTTCTTAAGTTCAGATACCGGAGCAGGGATCATCAAATCGGCCTTGTAATGCTCAGGGCATTTACCAAGCGTTACGTCAATATACACTTCCTGGCAGTATAAGCGTAATTCATTGATATCTTCGTAATTTATTACGAAAAAACCCTGTAACGGAAATGGGGTATCAACCCATGGTCGATCCAGGCTGGAGACGAACATACCAACCTCGAGTTTGTCTACACCTAATTTTACTGTCTTGACTGCCATTATCTGGTTACCCCCAGCGTTACACTGGTTAGTTGCTCTCTCGCGTTTTGTTTACATACCGCCTGTATATCGGCCTTACTGTTGTTATTCTTCAGGACCGTATGCCTTGTAATGAACTATAGGGGGAATTTGACCATAAAAACGGCCTTCACGTCACGCAATTGACAATATAAAGTGTGAACTACGTCACATAAAAACCCATATATTGTATGATAATTATACAAAACTAATAAAACGACAAAAATATAACGGTTTTTAAGCTTTTCGCTAAAACCGGAGTTGGTGATAAAATGACAGCTAATTTTATGATCAATAAACGGGATAATTAAGTAATGTTCGGAATATTAGTAACTTATCTGCAAGGCCTACGCCCCATGCGGATTGCTTTGGCGATACTGGCCATTGCTTCTATGGTGCTGGCGCCACCTGCCGGTACAAAGATTGTGATGGAAGGCTGGCAGTTGGCCACGACATTAATCATTCCCAGCCTTACACCACTGGTGTTCTTTGGTCTGCTGCTGGATTCATTGATGGGGCGGGTGCGGCTGTCTGACAGTGCTGGAGCAGAAGCCACGCGCTATCGCAGCATCGTATGGACAGATCTGTTGCTGACGCTCGGGCTGATTATTGCCTGGTATCCGCTGTTGTCGTCTTTGGGTGGTGTTCAATAGAGTCGTATTCAGGGCTGTAAGTCGGTAACCACGGCTACCAGCCGGGGCTCTACCGTGATTTGACCTGCCCGTTCTAGCCATTTGTCCAGTGTATAGATCTCGGCCTTGCCTGTTCGCCAGGGATCCAGAACATAGGCCAGATGCTGTTTGGCAGGGCTAGGCAGGTCTTTATGCCTGAATAGCGCCGGGTCATAGACCAGTACCGCATGATGCTCGTGTGTTGTCGCTTCATTCACTGTTATACCGGTCATACGCCAGCCGACCCGTTCAACGGTTTCCACCACGCCAGCGTAAACAATTTTTTTCCAGTGATAACAAAGCCCGTAGGTATTGTTATCCTGAAAATTAACCGCCATGTTACCGGCCCATCCGCTGACCCAGGTTTTGTTTGTGCTTTCGTAGGCTTGTCGGACGGTCATACGATACGACTGTGCTATCTCCCTGAGTGCTGATTGCTGGATTGACTGGTGAGGGATTGGCTTTACGACACAGGCAGTCAGAATCATGGCCATCGCGGCTACAGTCAGACACTGCAAAGTGCTGTGACGCTTGATTTGCCTGGTCATGTGTAGTTGTCGCCAGCTCATGGCTCAGTATTATAAAGCAATGGTGCTTGTTGTCGGGTAAATTTATATGAACCCGAAAGACTCCCCGCTACCTATTAGAAGCAGGATCAGATATGATTCTGGTGTTCCCTGAATGTTAACAGAATAACGAATTGATATAGGCAGTTATAATGAATGCGGTCGATCAAATAGCGCTTTCGATGGGCGCTGCATGGGGTAGTGGCATCAACCTGTACGCTACCATACTGGTGCTGGGTTATATGGGCATGACCGGGCAGGTGCAACTGCCGCCTGAGTTAATGGTATTGAGCAACCCGCTGGTGATCGGCGCAGCAGGGCTGATGTATGCGGTTGAGTTTTTTGCCGACAAAACACCCGGCGTTGATACGGCCTGGGATGCGATACATACATTTATACGTATTCCGGCAGGTGCACTGCTGGCATCAGCCGCACTGACCGATATGGGGCCGGCAGCAGAGCTGGCCGGTATGCTGGTTGGAGGTGGTCTGGCTGCCGCTACGCATGCAACCAAGGCCGGTAGCCGGGTGATTATTAATACCTCCCCCGAGCCGTTCACTAACTGGACGGCATCGGTGGGCGAGGATGTAGTGGTGATCGCAGGCGTGTGGGCTTCTCTGCAGCACCCCTGGTGGTTCCTGGGTGTACTGGTGCTGTTTATTCTGTTGATGATCTGGCTGTTACCCAGAATCTGGCGTGCCCTGAAATGGGTGTTCTATAAACTGGGTAAATTGTTTGGCAGAAAGGCGCCCGAGCCGCCGCCGATCAACTCTTTACAGTTGCCGGGTTTGAACAAGTCACACGATTCAACAACGGGTAAATGACGGTACAGTCGTCATTGCGAGCGCAGTAATGACCCGTGACGTTTTCTTTAGTGGTGGTGACCATCCGGCCCATGTGCATGGCCATGTTCCATTTCTTCATCAGATGCATCACGCACATCGATAATCGATACCGCAAACGAAAGCTGAACACCTGCCAGTGGATGGTTGCCATCAATGGTGATCTGGTCATCATTGATTTCCATCACGGTGATGGTGACGACTTCTTCATCAGGCCCCTGAGCATGAAACTGCTGGCCAACCGTGATCTGGTCAGCTGATTCAAACATGTCTTTTGAAACAACCTGCAGCATGGATTCATCGCGTTCACCATAGCCATCGGCCGGTGCCACGGTAACGTCCAGTTCGATACCGGCTGTTTTGCCGGCCAGCGCATTTTCCAGACCGGGGATGATATTGCGAGCGCCGTGCAGGTATACGAACTCAGCGTTTTCAGATTGGTCGATAATCTTGCCCGCATCGTCTTTCAAGGTATAGTCTAGCGTGACCACCTTGTTGTCAGTGATTTCCATTGAGGTTTCCTTATTTGTTTGATTAAACAGGTAATTAAAACAGCATAATGAAAAATATGCGCGCTAGTCTAGCATATTGTCTGCATTGGAACACCCGTTAATAAACCGGCCAACCAGCGTGATGACTGCAGGAGAACGCAGTATGCGGCGGTGTCCCAGGCCGGTGGTGAGTACATAACCGTCACTGTGTATTGCGCTGGCGATGGCCTGGCTATGTTCGGCCGGTACATCCAGGTCATCGCTATCGTGGACAATCAGGGCCCTGATCGGGTGACCCGTACGGTTGCCAAGCTGGCCGGCCATACGGGTGGTAGCGAGCCGGTGCGCCCAGTCGGCACCGAAATCGTTTACCAGCTGGGCCTGAAAGCGTCTGATAACCGGTGCAGGGATGTGCAGGGCAGTGGTGTATTTTTCTACCAGGAAAGGTAAATCTCCCGGCCCGGAAATCCCGATAAAACAACCCAGCCTCAGGCCTTCATAAATGGCCGAGTACAGGCTGGCAGGCACCCCAAGTGAGTGAGCGATTACAGCCTGAAACGGTCCATATTCTTTATCAAGCCGGGCGATAAGACGGGCAATCTGCACGGCATTGGTGGTTTTGCCGGTTGATGCACCGTGCCCGGGTGCATCAAATGCCAACACAGAATAGCCCTGTTTCAGTAGTACACTGACGAAACCCGCCAGTTGTGAACCGCGTCCATCCCAGCCATGGGCAAGCAAAATGGTTTTGCCTTCACCCCAGTGGTACAGCGCAATGTCCTGTTGCTCGAAGCTTATTCGGGATTGCCGGGCAGTTTGTAGCCATTTCTGTTCTCGGGCCGGCATGGGGTGGCGATGTGTCTGAAACCATAAATAATGCATCAGGCGAGCCATCAGGCCGGGTATAACCGGCCCGATGAAACGAAATACAAAACGCAGAAATTTTATCTGAAAAGGTGTGCGTCGGTGCTGTTGGCGACGTTCGAGCTGTCTCTTACGTTGTGTTTCAGATTGATCGTGTGCTGGGGACATGGAGCCCTTTTATTTTTTAAGTGTCCTGTTCTACATAAGACAGTGACAGGCATAATCGGTTCTATGCATGATAAACTGAATTCGGGCTGATGGAGTAGTATTTATGCGCGGTATTTATATTGATCCGGAAAGCAAGGTGGTG
This sequence comes from Gammaproteobacteria bacterium, assembly GCA_011052255.1. GTDB lineage: Bacteria > Pseudomonadota > Gammaproteobacteria > DRJJ01 > DRJJ01 > DRJJ01. Next base: position 9,336 of record DRJJ01000117.1, read on the forward strand.
GGCGAGCATTGTGCGGTGGTGTATGTGCCGCGCAAGGGCCGCAATCGCTTCCCGGAAAACTGTGTCGACATTATGTCGGATGAGCATGAGGCCTTGCATGCTTCCAGACCAGAAGAAAAATACTACGCCGCTCGTGTAATGGGTCCATCGCGTTCATCAGAGGGTTTACGTCTGTATTATCTGGTTGCATGGTTGTAGATGGGTGTATTTTTTTCAAGGCTGAATACACAGCAGTGAGTTAGTTCTGAACTTCAAAGGCCAGTTCCTGTGTGCCGTTACGCATCAGTACGGTACGCAGGGTTTTGTAATGGGGCAGAAATTTCCCAAGTGTTGTCTGTGTAATCGATTTTGAATGGTTCTGCTCTGTGGTGCCAGGTACAAGTATCATTTGTTCCCTGCTGACGATTTCAAAGCCACCCGGTCTGGAGGGGCGGTTTGCTGTGGTATATAAAAAGCTATGGCAGCGGGTTGCACTGGTCAGGACGGGAAGTAATGGTGCCACCAGTAACGGGACATGATCCTTATCGAGATAATTTAACAGATCCCAGAATAATATTAAATCGTAATGGTTGTTACTGTGCCGACTGATATCCTGTTTGATTAATTGCTGGCACTGTTTCAGGGTTTGTTTACCCAGCCCCTCGCCGGGGACATAATCATCGCACAAACCCGTCACCAGGATATGACAGTGGTAATCAGAAAAAAAATCAATCGTTGACTGACGTACTGTGCCCAGATCCAGAATCCGTAATGCCCGATCAGTCGGACGTTGTGACACCAGATCAGCAAAGACCATGGTGTTCAGGCTGGTGGGTTCATGGTCGGTTCGGTTTTGGATCAGACCTGGCATGGGCTGTTGAGATTAAGCAGAGTCTGAGGTGGGGCGGTTTTGTGTGCGCGAAGTGTACTGATCCCGGACAGGGTCCGGGTCAGTACACAGGCAGGCATCCATGCCGGGATGGCAAGCATACTATGCAAGCTTCGATTCTGTTCAGGCACTTTTCAAGGTGGTGTCGCCAGCCTTTTTGTCTGACTTGTTGTTTGTGCCAATATGCTTGCTGTCAGCCGATGAGCCTGTTATCGGCCCCGTATTTTTCACAGGCTGGGTCGCTTCACTGCCTTGCATGTCGATGCTACCCTTGAAGCGTGAACCATCTTCCAGTACGACGCGCGGGCTGATGATATTACCTTGAACATCACCTGATTCACGGATGATGACTTTTTCCTTACCGTTCAGGTCGCCTCGTAACTTGCCTTCAACGGTAATGGTTTTCGCAAAAATATCTGCCTGTATCTGACCGTTACGGGCAATAATCAGATCATTGTTTTTTAGATTGATAGTACCCTCAACCTGGCCATCAATAATAAGGCCTTCTTCACCGGTCAGCTCACCCTTAATGTGAATAGATGGGCCGATGGTTGCCAGTTGTCTCGATGAGGTTGTAGTAGAACTGGCTGGTTTCTGCCTGGATGTTGAGGCGGTTGTCTCACTTGCTGGTGCTGTGTCATCGCTACCAGACCACTTTGACACATTCTTTTTTACGCTATCGATATCAAACACTTTGCTAACCTCCGGTGTTGCATTCAAGATGCGCTATTTGAGCGCATGGCGTAAAAAAATGGTGAGAACCAGATCACAAATCTGTGTGGATCAATTAATATCAACCATGGGCCGGGAAATTTTTCAGAAAGTTGTAACTTTCGTTACAATTTTATCTGTTTTTTAACTTTTGTAACGGCACTACCGTGTGAATAGAAGAAGATGTAATCGTAATAACATTACATACATTAATTGTTATAGTTGTAATTATTTCATTAACCACTTTTGGTGGTGGGTATTGGCTGGAAGAACGGACAAAAAAATGCCCCTCGGAAGAGGGGCAAAGTGACATCCTGAGGTGGACCAGTGGCCCGGGAATTAATCAGGGGGTCTGAGGAAGGGCTTGTGGCTGACTCCGGTTGATGATGGTTTGTGCAACAAAGTCATTGGGAGCACTACCAAAGGCCGTTGGGAATCCACGTACCGATACGGCCAACAAATCAGTCAGGCCAGAGACATCCAGCGTACCGGTGGTGATTTCATAACTGGCAGGATTGGCATCGTTTGCACTGTCGATACCGGTGCCGGTGAAATCATACAGGCTGACATTGCGGCCATTGATCAGGCTGGCATTCATCACCAGCGGCAGGGTGCTGTCGGTGAGAAACGCGCTGCCGGAAACATGACCATTTACCGAACTGATAACCATACGGGCATAACCGTTACTGGCATCCAGACTCAGGGCGTTACTGGCATCCATCACAGCGACACCAAAAACAGTCAGGCGCTGTCCGACCGATATCTCGGAAATAGTATGATCAGCACTGTCCAGTTGCTTACTAACGATAGTGCTGTCAGCAAGAGTTACCCTAACGGTATCGTTAAAACTGACGGTGCCATCTGCACGAATAAGCGTGGCACCACGCATGCTTAACGTATTGCCTGTGCGTGCAATGACACTACCGTGTACAACGTCCATATTGCCACCTGATACACTACTACCGGCATAGACTATATTAGCTTTAAAGTGTGCCAGATTGATATGCACCTTACCCTGGGCAATAACAGCAGACCTTGCGGGCAATAGTGCCATGGCATCAATACCGGCAGAGCCCTGGTATTTCACACCATCCACTTCAAACAGGGTCTGGGCATCTGTTTTAACCGTCAGGACACCAAAAGATCTTGCGTTCGGGTTACTCATACGATGACGGAACGGACGGATGTAAAGCTGAAATTTATCACTTTCGGCAATAACCTGTTTTAACGGACCGCGTACACGGTGTGTTTTCTGATTGGTCGCATCCACTGCGGCCAGCAGGAAAGGCTGAACACTTATCGTGGGTACATCCTGTGCATCAAAGGTAACGGTGTTGGATGCCTTGAGGTCAAAATCCATCGTGAGGTGGGCCGGTATGCCGGGGGCAATACGTAACTGATTCTGGCCATCCAGCTGTACGGTCATTTCTATCTGACTAACAGGATTGCCGTTACCATCAACAATGTTGCTTACCTGGATGGCGTTACCGTTAGCATCCTCTACCCAGATATCAGCATTGCTGTAATCCAGCGTTATGCTGCCCTGCACATAGATACCTTTGGGTATGGTTGCAATGGTCAGGAACTCGGTCATATCGGTGTATTGCGCAAAGTCTACACGTGTACTGATCGGTAGCGTTTCGACCACTGTGCCATTTGCCGTGGTGAGCGAGAGTGACATCACATCGACAGTATAGGATGCAAAATCACCCCTGGCGTCAGTCAAAGCAACAAACACATCGCCGCTATCTCCGGTTGTCGCGGTGGTGCCACCTCCGCCGCCACAAGCACTCAGGCCGATACTGCTTGCCAGTAGAAAGGCGAACAATGCGCCGGTTTTAGTTATGCGACCGAGACCCAATGCCCGGATGGCTGCCAGAATATTCATAATTATCCCCTTAAAAGCGTTATAAGTTTAAACGGCCTGTTCATGTGCTAATGAGTGCGCTGTATGGCCGACTTGTTGTTTACAGACCGTCGGCAGCAGGGATGCTGCCGTCGAGCGTACAGGGATGTATTTATAGCGCGTCTGTAAACAACAAGTCGGCCATGCAGTGCACGGCTTAACGTGGCAGACCCTGTAATGTAAAACGCTTAGTTCGGGAATTGGTTGACACTGATTTCCTGCCATTCTCCAGGTTGCAGGGTATCGAGGGTGATTTGACCGATCGCAGAACGGATCAGCCGCAGGGTAGGGAAGCCGATAGCCGCTGTCATGCGGCGTATCTGGCGGTTACGTCCTTCACGGATGCTTATTTCCAGCCAGGTGGTGGGTATGTGACGGCGTTCTCGTATGGGAGGGTCACGCGGCCAGAGTGACTTCGGTTCGCTGATGATTGTTGCATGGGCAGGCAAGGTCATGCCGTCTTTCAGGTGAACGCCTTTTATGAGGGGCTCCAGGTCATCTCCTGTACAGGCTCCCTCGACCTGAACCCGGTAGGTTTTCCAGAGCTTTTTTGAAGGGTGGCTAATACGATGCTGTAACGCGCCATCGTCAGTCAGTAACAGCAGACCCTCACTGTCACGATCGAGCCGGCCTGCCGGGTATATGTTCTTGATGTCGACGTAGTCGGCCAGTGTCGGGCGTCCTTCATTATCACGAAACTGACAGAGTACGTTAAAGGGTTTGTTCAGGGCGATCAGGCGGCTCATGCAGCATGTGCGCGCTTGTGTATAAGCGTAAGACCATCAGCGATAGCCAGCATGCTGATGTCAACACGTTCATCATGCAGAAGGCTTTTATTAAAGCTACGGATGGCGCTGGTGTCCGGGTCTGTTATGGTGTTGTCGGCTACACTGCCACCCCAGAGCGTGTTATCAACAACAATCAGGCCGCCGGGTCTTACCAGTTTAAGGCAATACTCGTAATAATCGGCATAAGATGATTTGTCGGCATCAATAAATGCAAAATCAAAGCGGTTGTGTTTGCCTGCATCCAGCAGTTGTTGCAAGGTTTGTGTGGCGGGTGCCAGATGCAGATCTATTTTGTGGGCAACGCCTGCCCGGTCCCAGTATTTTCTCGCAACTGCCGTCCAGTCCTCATCAATATCACATGCAACCAGTTTGCCATCTTCCGGCATGGCCAGTGCAACACACAATGAGCTGTAACCGGTATAGACACCCACTTCCAGGCAGTTGCGTGCAGACAATAGTTTGACCAGCAATTGCATAAACTGTCCCTGGTCCGGACTGATTTGCATCACTGACAGCGTGATGTTTTCTGTTTCTTCGCGAAGTTGTTTTAAAACTTCTGGCTCGCGCAAAGAGCTGGATAGCAGATAATCATATAGTGCTTCAGTAAGTTGTATGGTGTTTTTGGTCATGTTGGAAAAGTAGTTGCCAGGGCAGGGTAAGGGCTGTTGAATACTAAATGCCTTACTCATTCACCAGCAGTGGCGGCATCGGGCAGTCAAGGGAATTGGCAATGGCGCGGAATAACTCACGTTCCTGTACGCTGACCTGCTGGTCTGATGTGATACACAGTGCGACAGCTTTTAACAGCTGCGGTTTGAGCAAGGGCCTGAGCTTATTCAGGTCCATCACCGCCTGATCCAGTTTTTCCGGGCTGAGTTCACGGGATGATAATAAGGAAATTTCAATATCGCCCAACATTTGGGCAGCCTGTTGTATCGCTTGCTGATCATTTTCATGTGGCTGGCGATTTTTGATGATGGTTGACAGCAGGATGCTGCACGGATCCGCCAGTTTTTTGTATGATTTGTACTTTTGTCGAGCAGGGCGTGTTTTACCGAAAATTGCATCCAGGTGTGCGAATAATATCTGTTTCAGGCTCCATTCAAACAGGCTGACTTTTTTATCGGCCTTAATCAGTCTGACTACATTGGCGCGAAAGCGCTCGTATTGGGTATTGGTAAGCTGTCGTAGCGACGGTGATGCCATGTCCAGTAGAGCCAGGCGGTACTCAGGATGGATCTGGTCACGGCATTTCTCGAGTGCCATCAAGGCTTCGTATACACCGTCATCGGACTCCTGTTCCAGCATTTGTAATTGAGCGGAACGAATCAGATCTGTACCGTCCAGTAATAGTAAATAGATAACTGCACGTGCACCATGTGGTTCGTGCGCAGCCAGCCGTACTGGTTCGGGCAGGTTTTCAACCAGCTGATGGGCATATGCCAGATGATCAGCAGACGGATTGCCAACCTGATTAATGGCGTCTGTGGCCTCTGCCAGTATGCTGCCGGTGATAATGGTCTGGGTGAACGTCGTTTTCCGTGTCTGGTCTGCTTGTGCCTTAGCCTCATCATCTGAGCTTCCAGCAGAATCGTAAGCGGTGTCGGAATCCTGACTAGAATCGAAAACGCCATCCCATTGTGGGTCGAGGCGCAGTATGCGTTTTTCCAGTGGAGGGTGGGTTGCAAACAACGATGAGAACATGGTTGTCATGCTCTGGCTGAAGAAAGCATGGCTGATCTGTGCACTTGACGGGTTTTCAACGATAGAACCTGCGGCATCACCGCCTATACGCTTCAATGCGCCCGCGATGGTATCCGGGTTGCGGGTAAACTGAACAGCTGAAGCATCAGCCAGATACTCGCGCTGTCGACTGACTGCGGCCTTGATCAGGTTGCCAAAAAATGTACCGGCATAACCAATAACCAACAAGCCGATACCCAGGAACACGATACCGCCCGCGCTGTTGTCTCGGGAACTGCGGCGGCCTGCAGAATGCGATCCACTGCGTAAAATAATATAGCCGATCAGCCCGAGTAACAGGATGCCATGCAGTATACCGATCAAACGAATATTCAGGCGCATATCACCATTAAGTATGTGACTGAACTCGTGTGCGACGACTCCCTGTAGTTGATCGCGGCTGAGTTTTTCAATGCAGCCACGTGTAACGCCAATGACTGCATCACCGGGTTTAAACCCGGCTGCAAAGGCATTAATGCCATCTTCACCTTCAAGTAAATAAACAGGTGGTACGGGTGTACCGGATGCGATGGCCATTTCCTCGACCACGTTCAGTATCTTTTTTACATTAATATCGCTATTGCCATCCACCAGCAGTTTGCCACCCATCATTTCGGCAACAGCCGTACCACCGCTGGAAAGCGAGCTCATTTTGAACAGACTGCCCATAGTGATGAGCAGCACAACGCCGGCAGATATGGTCCAGAATATATTCCAGTCGAAGCCGTCGCGTAAAAAATTAACGGGAACGGTGTTGTTACTATCCAGTGCGTTGGGATCAATGAACCCTAAAGAAAACATGACCAGCAGGTTGGTCAGTAAAATCAGCGAGACGACGGCCAGTATAAAAAAAACGACCAGTCGCCCCGTACTTTTGCGTGCATGATCCTGTGACTGAAAAAAATTCATACGGCTAAGGGATTATCAGAAAGAGACCTTGGGCGCTTCCTGTATCGCCGCACTGTCTTCGAATTCCATCAGTGAGGCATCCGAAGTATGACCAAAGCTACGGGCGAAGAAGACAGGTGGGAAGGTCTGTTTATAGGTGTTGTATGCCATCACCGCATCGTTAAAGGCCTGGCGGGAAAAAGCAACCTTATTCTCGGTGCTGGTTAATTCTTCGCTCATTTGCATCATGTTCTGGTTGGCTTTTAGATCCGGGTAGGCCTCCATGACTACGTTCAGTTTACCCAGTGCGCCGCTCAGTGCGCCTTCGGAACCAACCAGCTCTGCCATGGCTGCTGCATTGCCAGGGTCGGCGGCGGCGGCGGCAAGGTTGTTTGATGCTGCATTTCGGGCCGCGATAACGGCTTCCAGGGTGCCGCGCTCATGCTTCATATAGGCCTTGGCTGTTTCAATCAGGTTAGGAATCAGGTCGTAGCGGCGCTTGAGCTGTACCTCGATCTGGGCAAAGCTGTTCTCGTAGCGGTTTTTCAGTGTCACCAGGTTATTGAAAATACTGATAATATAAAAAACCAGTGCAGCAATAATAACCAGAATCACAATAATTGATGTTTCCATATCCTGAAGCACCTCACGGAGTGTTGTTTTGCATAAATACGCGTTTAAAGACCCCGATACGATGTCATATTAACAGCTGTATGTCGATATTTTATGCTGTATCAGGCATTTCTGGCCTACAAACTCCCTCTCCCTTAGGGAGAGGGTTGGGGTGAGGGGATCTGGATAGATAACTCATTGTTTTATTTATCCCCTTATCCTCGATAATTGCTCCTGCATCTTAAAATAAGGAGCATGCACAGAAAAATGATTATGTTTATGGAACAGTAGGGAGTATCAGGCCTTAAAAACTGGCCCCAGGCAACCACCAGGTATCATTTAAAAACAGAACTACAGTGGTCTACACTCTATAGTAACGAAGGTGAATTCGGGTGAGTCGTTCATCATTATTGATTTGCCACGGGAGGTATGCATTGGCACAAGATAATACTGCACATTCTGCTGATCAGGATGCAGCCGGGATTTCCGGTCTGCAGGGGTCGCCTTTGTCATCCAGACCCATCGATAGCACCCAGCTTGCCAACCTGAAATTTATCGAACAGTGCCTGTATGAATACTGGAGCCTGGGCAAGAATCTTGCGGTAGGCTGGTGCCCGGTGGAGAAAGGCATACTGGTGTTGATGATCCCTCAATATGCACTTGCATCCTATGCTACTGAAAATTCACCCGACGATGATGAGGTCTTACATGGGACGGGTGCTTTGTTGTCTGATGTGGCGATGGAGAGTATGGCCCAGCAACTGGTGACCGGCTCAAAACAAAGAAGCATCGAAGATATCATGTGGATTGCAAAGCTGTTTGATGTCAGCGTAAACCATATCCAGTTGCCCTACCCACTGGTTCCTGATGATACGGTATACCTTATTATAGAAGAGCTCATGAAGCGGCATGGTATTACCTTTGTAGAAAGTCGTGCCGTGGCGCTGTTCGACATAGTCGGATTTTCTCTGTACAAGCCACTTGAACAGGTAACACAAATTAATAGCCTGGCGTATTCGTTAAATTCGGCGCATAACAAAATGCTCAGTAAAGAAATTGATGTCAACTTTGCCAGGCTAACTACTGGAGATGGTTTTTATATATGGAATCGGGATACCAGTTTGCAGGCCAGTACTAATCTTTATCATTTTATGCATCTGGTGCTGGCCGATAATGCCATTGCCCGCAGCAAGTCAAAAGGTAATACCACGCCCTTGCTGCGCACCGGGTTTCATATAGGCAGTCACTATGAGTTTTATCCTGCAGAGGGATTAAACCCGGCGGTATACAGTTATATTGTTGGCGATGTAACAGTAGAGCTTGCGCGCATAGTGGATCAAACCCAGGCAGGGCAGGTGTCAGTAGCAGAATTCCAGGCACGGTTTCCTGATCCGCAAGGACGGACGGGTAAATTTGTTAACCTCAGTACGGTTGAATTTATCAAACGAGCACAAAGAGATCTTACCGAACTACATGGCGTTGAACTTTCCGGTGAGCACATAAAATCTATCCAGTGTTATCTGACCGGCGATATTCAACATGATGGTAACTACAACATCAGAAAATTCAAGGTCACCGATAAACACGGCCTGTCACGCAATGTTTATAACGCCAAGGTTAATATCTATTGCGATCAAGGTGCTCCAATTTTTCTTGGTATTCAGGAAAGCGAGGTTGTTCATTAACCGGGACACCTCTGCCAACCTTCATTTACGGGCTATAGAAAGCGCCTGTGCCATCAGGTATACTTTTCCAAGATAATAATTTCACGACATAGCTGCAAAAAGTCTTTCAAGCCTGTGTGGTGGTAACGACCCTGTAAAATCTGTCCGGGATATATTGATGGCACCATTCAAATTTTCTGTAGTGAGAATAGTTTTACTTGCACTATTGTTGGGTGGCTGTACTGCCGGGCCTGGATACAAGCTTCACTATACTCTGAAAGATGACCCGAAGTCGCGCCCGATCAAGAGCGCAGTGTTGCTGCCAGTGGATGTGGACGTTTCTGAGATGTCATTAGGTGGCATCGTAGAGGAAGTCCCGGAATGGAGCGAGCAGGCAGAAAATAATGTGCGCAAGGCAGTTCTGTTCGTCCGTGATCCTGACGAAAACAAAGTCTTCGTGCGTCAGGTTGACAGTTCTTCTCTGGAACCGGATGAACAAAAAAAACTGGAGGAACATCTTGCGCTGTTTACTGTAGTAGCGAGTAATGCCCTCTGGACAGAACTGCCCGGGAACAGCGCCTGGCAGTTCAAACAGGAACACTTTGATTATACCATTGGCGATG
>DRJJ01000118.1 GCA_011052255.1 Gammaproteobacteria bacterium
ACTCACTCAACGTCTTCGATTCCATCGTGATGGCCGTCAAGGGTCAGCCTTTTATTCCTGGCAGCAAATAGCCTTTTGGGGCTGAGTAGTTACCTCTGTAGGTCAACTGAGCAAACGTCATACAGAGAAATTGATCGAGGCAACTGAATGATTTGATCTTGTGGTTTCCATCGTATCGCTGCACGCAGCGGCGAAACGTATGCATGGGAAGATGTTCTATCACCTGAGAGAAGACAATCTTTCCTATGTGCATGATTCACCTCTGAAAGCCGCTCGAATTCCGGCATTCTAGAGGTTTTCCGGGAGTTCAAATCGGTGACACCCATTTTTCGGCCATTTTTATCGGTGCTTCAGTTGGTTACATGGGATGATTTTGGTAACGTTGGGACAGTAGTGATTCATTATCTGATACTTGATCCGGTTTTTGCACCGGAATGAAATGATAAAAGTCGTAGTCTTTCTTTCTGGCGAATACTGCTTGTATCTGATTCGCGCCTGAAATGCAGCCCCATAAACACTGAGCAAAAAAGTTTAAGCCTCAATTTAGATGCCATCCAGTGCCTGCCCATAAATATCCAGCACGGTCTTCGCTGCATTGGGCCAGGTACAGGATTCAATGCGTCGTGACAGACCGGGACTGGCAGGTACTGCCGCATCCCAGGCCGCCTGCACGGCTTCACCAATGGCCGTCGGGTCATCGGGTTCCGCGTAAAAGGCATCTGCACCAAAATAGTCCCGTGGCGTCCCGCGGTCAGATACCACAATGGCGCATCCCCGGCGAGCCGCTTCCATTGAAACAATCCCGGGCAATTCATACCAGCTCGGCAGGACATGCACCCTGGCAGCCGCATAGGCGCTGGCAAGTATATTATCCGGCATGCGCTGAATAAAATGCGTGGGGCCACGGCGTTTGAACAACTGGCAGGCCTGCGCATATTGCGGTTGATAGGTAAATCCGCCGGTTGCGATGACCAGCGGCAAATCACTGTCCTCCAGCGCCTTGAGCAGGGTCAGCTGATTCTTGCGGGTTTCGACCCGACCAACACATAAAATGAAATCCTTTAGCCCGGTATGTCGGGTAAATAAATCGCCACTGACAGTAGTTTCGCCAATCTCGCAGCCTAACGGATAAGTTGCCACAAGGCGTGCATCGTGGTAATCACGCTGCAGGGTTTTTTGCTCTGCGCTGCCGGATGCTATCAGTGCCGCCGCATACCTTGCTGTCCAGCTGTTATCCAGCATGACTGTCGGCTGGCAGTCGCGCAGTGGCTGCATAAAGTACTCAAAGTCTGCCTGCGGCTGCCCGGCCTGCATATAGGCATAATAGCCTTGCGCCTGCGCCATCATCTGCGCCCAAAAGCTCGGCGCGTCTTCATACATGGTCGTCACCACGTAAGGCACGCCGGCCTCGACACAGGCCTGTGCCTGGGCTCGTGTGGTATCCGGTGTTGCAAAATTATGCAAATGCACCAGATCGTAGCCCTTCAGAGAGCGTTTAAATTCAGGATCAATGTCGGCTTTAACACCCAGGGCGCGCAATCCCTCGGCGACCTTAACCATGACCGCGGTATCACCACCGGGTTGGGTCAGGACATTGGGCCGGTTGGTGAACAGAATGCGAAGCTTTTTCAAAATCGGACGCCTGTCTTTCAGTCGGCGCCAATCTTGATCAGGCCATTTTTCAGCAGGACAGACAATAACAGGGGTTCAACACCGGACGTCAACAACCTGGACACCTGTGCCTGGTGTACAACAGCCCCGATGGCATCCACGAGTTCTGTTAATTGCACAAAATCGGATAACTGCATGACCTGGGGTACAGCCTCAATGGCAGGATTATTCATGAATGTCTGCCCTTGTGGCGTGACCTGCAGCTGCTGATCAGACCAGAAGCATGTGGGATAGCCGCAAAAAATGTCCGAGTAGTCGATATGGAACGGATTCGGGACCCTGGTTCTGCCGGGATCAAGGGCGGGATTGCTGCGCGCTTCTTCCACCAGTTGCCCGAATCTGGCGGCCGCCTGATCCAGACTCCAGGTCCCGGACGTTTCCAGTGCACTGGCGCTCATGGCATTGAGTACTTCATGGTCCTGGGACAGACCGTAAAGCACATCGGCCGTCTCGGCTGCATCAATAGACACACCGGCCGCCCACCAACCATGATAAATATCATTGGGCATCAAGATCTGCGAATCAAACATATCCTGTGGCACGCGCGCCGCACAGGTTGGCAACAGGCGTCCGTCAACACCATCTTCAACCAGATCACGGTAACCATCAAAATCAGACACCACCGGCACACAGCCCTGGCGTTTGGCTTCAATCACTGTCAGCCCAAAGGTTTCCTGGTAATTGTCTGAAGGCGAAAACATGACATGGCTTTGCTGATACAAATGCTGTTTCTGTTCATCCGACACGTTCTGCACCACCCGCACAGGCAGCCCCTGTGACTGCTGCTGCAGTAACTGGATATATTGCGGATTGTCAGCAGCACCGGCGATAACGAAACGTACACGGTGATCGCTCGGCAGCAGGCGAGCGATTCTGGGGATAATCAACACATCGGCCTTGCTGTTCCAGTTCAGACGCCCGATAAACAGAACCTGTAAATAGTCACCGGAACGCTTTACGGGTTTTAACGGTGAAGCTGCCTCGCAGGCCAGCGGAAAATGCACTAACCGCGGATTATCGACATCCAGCGCCAGGGTTTTGCGTATGACCGCCATTTGTTTGGTGACCACATTAATCGCCGCCCGCGATGTGCATAGAATCCCGTCCTGCGCCCTGACACCGGCACAATACATGCGATACCAGGCCCCTACTTCGTCCTGGTAACTCAGGGTATGGGTAAATCCATACACCGGGCAGCTGGCGCCAGCGGTATTGCGGAAATATACCAGCTGGGCATATTTCATCCCGAAGCTGGAACAAAACACAGCATCTATAATGTTGTCGCGAAACAGCTGCAGCAGGCCAGGCAGTGAGTTGGCTATCTGCAGTTTTCGGGTGACCAGATCGCCCAGACTCTGGTACACAGCCGGGTCACCCACGGCGACAACACGTTCGATCTGGTCACACAGCAGGATAGCCCGTACCAGGGCTCGATTCGCAATGGGACGGCCCAGCAACCTCGTTTCATCCAGTGAAAAGCTGTCGCCCAGAAAAACTGTTGTCATTGTTGTCGGAATCCAAAAAACCCTGTTGGATCAAACCTCGACCCTGCGCCCGGCAGCTGGCCGACATTTGAATGAACCAGTATAATCGCTAGCCATGGGAAAAACAGATGTTCTATTTATAAAACAGCGCATTCGGCGCGGCCCGGCGATCGAAAGCAGCATTGAGGATTATATCGAAAAGGCTTTTCGAGTCCACCCGGGCATCAACTTCCAGTGTTATGAACTGGGCGAAAAAATCCGTATCGCCGAAGACCGCGTCACCGCAGGAGGTCAGGTTACCCAGCAGTCCATTGCCCGGGCCCGTTATGAACAAACCGAGCTTTGTCTGGGCTATATCCGGCAACAGGCCCCTGAAAACCTGTTTTTGCTGAACGGATACCTTCTGTGGCACTTCGATCAACAGTTTTATGAAAAGCTGCGACCCCTGGTAAGGAAAATCTCTGCATGGCAGCTGGATGACCCCTACTATGTCGACATGTCCCTGCCCTTCCTGCATTTACTGGACACCATTTTTACCGTCGACACCATTACATTACCGCTATACGAACGCTATGAACTCAATGCCCACTGGTTGCCCCTGGCCTGCGCGCCCGAGGTCCACAGAAGTATCAACGACCTGGATGAGAAATACCGTTCCGATGTTTGTTTCATTGGTGTGCCCTTCAAGGGTTCAAAACGTGTTCGCACCATTGACGCCATTGCCGGGAAACTGACCGTCTGTAACAGCAGGATTATAGGTGCCACCGATAAAGAGAACTGGACCGGCGTGCTTGCAAATGCCGACCAGTTGTCTGGCAGCCTCATGGATGAATTTGTTACTGTGGAGGAGGCTTGTCTTTATTACAATGGTGCTGCCATTAACCTGAACCTGCACAAGGACAGTTATGGCCACGCCTGGGACCGCAATGCACATCGCCTGCCGGCCCGGTCACCCTGTGAACGCACTTTTGCCATCGCCGGCTGTGGAGGCTTCCAGATCATGGACAACGACCGCCCTGACCTGGCGCAGCTGTTCACGACTAATGAGGACATTGTCACCTTTAAAGACCCGGCAGACCTGGCAGCAAAAATCGACTATTACCTCGCCCATGATGACGAGCGCCAGCAAATGGCCCGGTCACTGCAACGCAATGTCCATATCGGGCACAGTTACGCCGCGCGTGCGAATCGTATTGTCGAGCTGGCATTCGACACATCGGCATAGTCCATCATGCAGGGCGAACTCCCCGACCTTAAGCAAACCCGGAAACTGGTGCAACAGGGACTGGCGCTTCTGTATGAGCAACATCAACCGGGAAAGGCACTGCCACTCCTGCAACAGGCGCAACAACTGGGTTACAGCGACGAGTCCGGCCTGAGTGGTCTGGCGCAATGCCTGCTGATGCAAAACCAGCTGGATGCCGCCATGGAGGTGTATCAAACATTGCTGGATCAGGGTGCGTTTACAGTGGCCATTGGCCAGAATATGGGCCTGTTGCTGGTCCGGCGCCGCCAGTACCGGGCGGCGCTGAAGCTGCTGGAGCGTGCCTGTTCACTGAACAAAGACCCCATGACCAGTCATCAGCTCAGTCAGACCATGAGTGCTACCCGTGAGTTACTCGACAGCCAGGGTGATATTGATGACATTTTCAACCGACATATCAAGTCAGGTCTCAGCCTGTTACGACGTCTGCCCCCGGCCCAACTGGCCGATGCTGGTCAGACCGGTGCGGATGGCTGTGCAGTCATCGTGGAAGACCGTGAACACCCCTGGCTGGAACATGCGCTGCGCAATGTGACACATTTTTTGCCGGACAACTGGAAACTGCTGGTAGTCCACGGCACAGCTAATGCCGGATTTGTCCGGGACCTGCTCCAGCAATGTGGGCTGGCCGGGGTTACCGACCTGCACGTGCTGGCACAGACTACCAACATCAACCGGGTGAGCTACAGCGCCCTGCTGAAATCGGCGGCGTTCTGGCAACGTATTCCGGCCGAGCGTGCACTGATTTTCCAGACCGATTGCATGTTGCTAGGCCGGGGGCTGGAGGCTTTCTATGACTGGGATTATGTTGGAGCCCCCTGGAACGATTTTCATACCCCGCAAGGTGTGGGTAATGGTGGCCTGTCCTTGCGCAATGTCACTGTCATGCAGGCCATTACGGAAAACTTCACCAAACAATCCCCGCCGACAGAAATGGAGGATGTCTTCTTCGCACGCATGCTGCACGCCCATCAGTCCGATCTGCCCTGCGTGTCCGGGTTGGCAAGCAGACAGGTGGCGCTGGACTTTGCGCTGGAATGCCGCCTGCAGGATCAGCCGGATCCGGCTCGACCGCTTGGACTGCACCAGGCCTGGCGATTTTTTCCTGAGCAAATGGTTTCCGGCTGGTTCAGCCATGTGCTGGAGCAGTACCGGATCTGAGTCCCGGTATTTTTTCTCAATTATTACAGGAGCTCTTTATAGAGCTGATCATAATCCTCAAGCATCTCTGCACTTGTTCTGGGTTTTTTTATCTCCCACGACTTCCAGCTATCATTTTCTACAAACCAGGTTAAGGTTTCTTTTATCGAGCCAATATTGCCAGCTACAAATTTTTTCCCGTTAATCCCGTCTACGACCCGGGCTCCAAGTGCGCCGATATCCGATACAGCTACAGGCAATCCTGCCATCCATGCTTCAGAGAGTACAAGGCTGTAGGTTTCTGCGGTTAGAGAGGGAATGACCAGGACATCGACTAGTGAGAATAAATCATAGATACTGGATGCATCATAGCCCCCGTGATAAATAACTCCCGGAGTGTGTTCTCCAAAATACCTGGATGCCGGATTGTTGACCTGTTGTAGCTTGTACTCGGACTGTATCTCACCAAAAAAATGTAGTTCTGTATTCGGGTGCTGCTTCCTCAAAGAAAGGAATGCCTCCAGCAGCTGTTCCCAGCCTTTCGATGGAACTAAATTGCCTGCACAACCAAAGGCGAGTTTTTCGCTATTGCTTCTTTTCGGGCGCCTGGGGGATGGTGGAATACCGTGGGGGATTACAGTACACTCGTTAGGGAAAACCTTGTTCAAGGTTTGGCGAACAAATTCTGATGGCACAACAAGTCTGGATACTCGCCGCATACTCGAAGCCAGAATATCTCTTCTTTTGTTTAAATATACAGAAATATCTTCTCCGTATCTCTTGATGGAATTGTCCGGTGTAAGCGGTTCGCAGGGATCGCGATCCTTATGCAGGATGTATTCAGGTGTTATTACATAGTAATCATGGATGCTTAGAACAGTTGGTATCTTCGACTGAATTGCAAGATCGATAATATTAAGTGGCCACCTGAGAAAATGTTGAATGTGAATGATGTCCGGGCGAAGATTAAGCAATAATTTACCAAATGATTGATCTATTACCGTGCTGCAATAGGGAGGGATAAGTGGGCTAAACGGCTCAGCCGGTCCCGTCATGCACTCTTCCCCGTCATTCGAAACGCATAATTTATTACCGTCCGGATAAACAACCCAGGTATCGTAACAGTTATCGAGGCCGCTAAGCAGTGTCATTGTATGATGTTCTGTCCCCCCAGCATTCTTAATGTTGTCGTGTAAGACATAAAGTATACGTGGCAGACTATTCATCACTTGTTTTTACCTGAATTACTAGCTGTTATCTATCCGTGACCCATATTAGCGGGCAACCCGGGATGTGATCATATATTTTCAATTTCTGTTCTCTTTGCTATACGATTCTCTGGTAGATATCCAGGATCTGTTTTGCCGCATTCGGCCAGGTGCAATCAGATATAGCGTCCACCAAACCATGTCTGAAAGGTGTTGACATGGCCTCAAGGGTAGCATTACAAATTGATTCTGGATCACCAGGCTCACAATAGAATGCACTGTTGCCGAAGTAGTCACGTGCGGTACCATTGTCCGTGACCACTATGTTTGTTCCGCGTTTTGCGGCCTCCAATGAAACAATTCCAGGTAATTCATACCAGCTGGGAAGCACGTGTACCCTGGCAGCTGTATATGCACTCGCCAATAAGTCGTCATCTATGCGGCTATTAAGGAAATAGGTTTTGCCCCGCCGTTTAAATGCGGTGCATGCGCTAGAATACAATGGCTGGTAGGTGAAGCCGCCGGTAGCAAATACAACTGGAATATCGTGATCTTCGAGTGCTTTTAGTAGTGTTAGCTGGTTTTTGCGCGTTTCAAGTCGCCCAACGCAAAAAACAAAATCACTGGTCTTGAGCAGCTTGTTAAGTCTGCTCTCATCCCCAGTGTCAGAACTGAGGTTAGAGCCCAGTCGATACGTCGATATATTTTTTGTTTCAGGGTAATCCCGTTCCAGTGTTTCTTTCTCCCTTTCGCCTGACGCTATCAGGCAGGATGCGTGATCGGCCGTCCATGTATTGTCCAGTTTCTCAGCGGGCTTGCAGTTACGCACTTTTTGAAGGTAATGTTTAAATCGCTCTGCGGGCTGACCATCATTTACGTAGTGATACATCGCGAGCATCTGTTCGTGCATTTGATTATAGAATAGTGGCCAGTCCTCACACATTGTTGTTACAACATAGGGGGTTCCGCTCTTAACGCATTTTTCTGCGACGTACCTGGTATGGTCGGGCGTTGCAAAGTTATGAAGATGTATTATGTCGTAGTGACGCATGTCCTTTTCAAAAATCAAATCAATGTCAACATCAATTCCGATGGCTCTGAGTTCCTCTGAAATACGTAACATAACAGTGGTGTCACCGCCAGGATTTGACAGCGCATTTTCGCGATTGCACATTAATACCTTCATATCGACACCACCCCTTTATTTTTCATTTTATAGTGGCTGTCAAATGCCCACGATTGATTCTAAGTTATTGAAAATAGTAGCACAGTTTAGTGATGGCCTCCCTTCCCGGATTGCCCGGGCATCCTTGAGCTAACCTGGCAAGTTCTTTAGACGATAGTGATGTGCGCCATTTTTCTACACGGTCTGCGACCGGGGTGCCGTGCACATTTTGCTGATCCGGACACCAAACCGAATCTGGGTTTGCTTGCTGTTACTATAATCAAGCATTTGGGGCGTAAGCTACCATATATAGGTCGCATCGGCCTCACACACCTGATCCAATGCGGCCACTTCCAATTTCCGGATTTTATTGTTCACCATGACAAACTGACGGGACAACCCTGTCATTCGTCGATACAGTTTGCGCCGAACACCTTCATTCGAAACGTATAATTTATCACCGCCTGGATAAACAACCCATGTATCGTAACAGTCGTCCAGGCCGCTAAGCAGTGTCTTCGTATGATGTTCTGTACCTCCTGCATTCTTGATATTATCATGGAGGACATAAAGTATGCGTGGCATATTATTCATTTTGTAGGGGCTGTCAAATTCCCAAGACTACTTCCAAGCTCATCAAAATCGTAGCCCAGTTTAGTGATAAGTTCCCTTCCCAGATTACCCAGGTATCCTTGAGCGAACCCGGCAAGTTCTTTAGATGATAGTGATGTGCGCCATTTTTCCACAGAATTTTCGACCGGGGTGCCGCGCGCATTTATGCTGACCTGATCACCAAACCGCCCCCGGGGTTGTTTGCTGTTACTATAATCAAGCATTTGGGGTGTAAAGGTCAGGCCGAGTTGTTCTGACAGCCAGCGGATTTGAGTATCAGGGTCCGTAACCAGTTCTTCATAGCGAATGACAATTGCTTTGTCGCCCAGTGCCCGGATACCTTCAATCAACAATCCTGGGCCTTTTGCCATATCAAGTTGATTATAGGATTTCAGGAATTCCTCCGGTTGATTGTTGAACCATGTTTTCAGTACTGACGATAAGACTGCGATCGGGTTGCGCAACAGGATTACAAATTTCGCCTTCGGAAATACCCGGTGTAATTCTGGCATGATATGGAAATAACGTGGCGTCTTGTCAACAAAAAAGTTCTTGCCCGTTTCCTGGAGGGCGCTGCTATATAACGTTGAAGCCATTAATCGTATGGCTTCAATATAAGTTTCCTCTCCGTTCGCTGTATGCTCAAGGAAATCGTCGAGAGCCTGACGAGCCTGAAATGCTTCGTACTCGGTATTAATTCCCTCGCGTTTCAGGGCGTACAAGGGGTGCAGCATAATCCACGGTTCTGGCACGGCCAGAACTTCAGGGTGCCCTCCGAGTAGACGTTGCAACATAGTAGAGCCAGATCGAGGCAGGGAGATAATAAAAATCAGATTGGAACCGGATTTATCGAACTTGTTCATGATCTCTGCTTTTGGGAGATGCTGAAAACGGGATGATTACCATATGATGCCGCGCTTATCTGTATTTTTCCTGTATATCGTGAACTTGTCGGGTCCGCTCAACTTCCAGGCTCTTGTCTGTACTGAGTCCCGCCGGGTTATTGAAGTAACTGCCAATCGTCTCGGGAATCTTTCGGAACTTGCTCCCCCTCCTGGATAGCCGTAACCACATTTCATAGTCACCCACTATTGAATATTCGGGATTGAACAGGCCGGCATCAATTATTGTTTGTCTCTTTAGAAGTGGAAACGGTCCACACAAACACATTTTTACCAGGTTGCTGTGCGAATACTCTGGCCAGTCGAACAGATTTACAATTTTATGATGATCGGGGTCATCCACGATATAACATCTGGAGTAGATTACATCCACGTTTGGCCAAACGTTCGCGTATTCCAAAAGGGTGCGTAAAGCTGCCGGATAAAGCCGGTCGTCAGTATTGAAGTTCATGCAATAGTCAGTGTCTGCCACTTCGATAGCCATGTTCCAGGCTTGATATATTGGAACTTTTTCGGCGCACTCGATAATAGTAACCTCTATTCCGTCCCTGAACTTGAACAACTTGAACCTCTCTAACGATGTGTCTGTCGATGCTGCGTCAACGTAAATCACGTTAAACCGGGGAAGCAGTTGATTGTTCAGCGATCTACAGTATCCATCGATATACCGTGCAGAGTTGTAGCTTGAGCATAGTATTGATGCAGTCGGAAAAGGCATTGCTATCTCTTACATGTCTTAAAGGAAAAACGTTATGCTGATCTCATCCGGTATCTTGCTTCACCATTGTCCGGAATAATCAAGCCTGATCTATCATAACCATCTGCCATGTTTATAAAAAGCAGTAATTTATGCCTGGCTGTGAAGGATGCACTCATTAGCAATGCAGGTCTGAGTATAAGACGCATTAACGCGCTTTTCCCCCTCAGCCGGTTTTTATTTAATGAGCTTAACGGAACTATAACCCATACTGTCCACAACAAGTTTTAGCATGGCATTGAAGACATGGTCCATGCCTGGCGTCTGTCGCAACCAGTCCTGATTATTCGTTATGACCTCCAGTTGACAGATCAGGTGGGTCAAAGAGTCTGTAGTCGACAACCCAGAGGCATGTTGACGATACCCAGTACCTGCCTGAGGACTGTACTTCCACTGCCTGGCGTGCTGGAGCAGACGCAACTTCAGGTCCCAGTCCTCATACAAGCTCTGGTTATGGCGAAAACCACCGCTTTCTATAAAGAGTTTCCTGGAAAACATCATATCTCTCGGAATCGGCAACTTGCGATACAACAGGCTCAGTAGCCGATCATCCTTGCTCAGCTTGCAGAATTCTGCAAATGTCAGCAACCTGACAGTACTTCCATGTTCATTGATAAGGACCACATCAGAATAGGCCACAGTTTCAAGAGAACCGTCAAGCAAGTGCAGTTCTCTCTCGATCTTCTCTCCGTGATAAAGGTCATCGCCATCCAGTGTCGTCACAAAAACAGAACTTACTGACCGAATGGCAAGATCACGATTCATGGCCACCCCATGGTTACTCTCCCGGAAAACGGTTTTTATTTCCGGATATATTGCATGCAGGCTACGCAAATAATCCCTCGAACTATCTATAGATCCATCGTCTGCCACGATGATCTCGTCCGGTTTCCGCGTTTGTGTGAGCACACTCTCTATAGCCATCCTGAGGTATGGCATATTGTTGTAACTCGTAATTACACAGGCAACTGTATTCACTTGCTTAATATAGGTCGAGGCCGGGTTGTATAAGATATGGATTTAACTTGTGAGTGTAGCTCTACCTGATTAGTCAGAGGGCAAGCTGCCGACTCAAACAGGTCACTCCTCATTCAGAAATTGTGTCAGGATAAGGGGCATTAATTATCTTCAGGTCTGCATTTGATATGGTAGTAAAGTTTACGTTTGCGCATAAAAATAATCAAAAAAAGTATGATGCCGATTGCAATATGTAAAAGAAGACATTCACTTCTTCTCTACATGTTCCATCACACCTTTGCAATAGGTAGTCGTTACGCTCATGCTGCCTTTGTTCATGAATACTCAGGGGGCCTATTATGGGAGGATTGTGATATATAAATGAAAAATTGAATATACTCACATCCATGTGTATATTTAGGTACTAAAGGGGTTGGTTTTATGCTGCGCCTTATTGGGACTAACAATCAGTCACAAGACAATAAGCCATTGTATTAACACGTTATTAACTAGCATGTTACGCGCTACTTCCCTAAAGTCCCGGGTTCGAACCCTTCACGACCCATCATACAATCTCTGGCAAGAGTACGACTTTGATGCTCGCTCTGGTTAATGGCTATGTCGCAATACTACGGTCTTGATAATCTGGACGAAAGATTGGCACAGTACATTCCTGAGTCATCCGGGTTCTTTGTTGAATTGGGCGCTTTTGATGGTGTAACCCAATCGAACAGCCTTTATTTTGAACAAAAAGGCTGGCGCGGTATCTTGATAGAACCCATACCCCCTGTTTATCAGGTATGTGTCCGGAATCGTCCGAACGCAACCGTTGTTAATTGCGCCTGTGTTTCAGAGGATTTTAAGGACGCAAACATTGAGATGACTTGGGCAGGATTAATGTCTATTGTGAAAGGGGCGAGGAAAAGTGATGAGGCAGATGATGAGTGGGTTCGGCGCGGGGAAGAAATACAGAATATCAAACGTGCAGATATTCGTGTCCCGGCCCGTACTCTTAGCTCGATTCTTGATCAATACAAGGCACCGACAATTGACCTGCTTTCGCTGGATGTGGAGGGCTTCGAAATCGGGGTGCTTAAAGGGCTGGATTTTACCAGGCATGCACCGCGAAACCTGCTGGTAGAAGAATCGGACACTGATGATATTGAAGATTATCTTCGCAAAAAAGGGTACATGCAGGTTGCTAATCTGTCCAGGCGGCCGTTTACCAAGGACATGCTTTATCGGCCTGATACGAAGGACAGTAAATGATTATGGACCAGAAAAACTCTAGCAAGCCTTCTCAAACATAACCATCTGCCATAGCATGTGGAAATGGACATTCAAGTTGAGCGCGCCGCCGAAGCGCTGGATCAGGGTGACGGCGCCGGTCCCGGCCGTGTCCCCGATTTCCTGATCAAAGGGGCCGTAGGCACCCTGTGACGGAATCAGTTCGAATGGCGGGGCCGTGTCGAATGAACGGTTACTTTTCTGCGGGAACTTTATCGTCCGGAAAGTCATTAAAGCAGTCCCGAATGTAAGATGATGAATAGACTACAACCACTATAAGCAACGATATTGCAAACTGTGCCCAGCCTTCGGGAGGTATTGTGTGCCCGGTCCCTGTCCAGAGCGGAACAAGAATGACAAAGGCATCGAGTAATGCGGAGGCCGCCAGCAATGCACGGCCCTTCCTCCATATGTTTCTCACTCGTTGGGGGGCATCGGGCATTCTTTTCGTCCACGCATAGACCAGCAATACTGCCGGGACCCCGGCCAGTGCGGCCAGCGACATCGTCGGTCGGTCGGAGTAAACGAGATCGATTAGCCCGGTCGGGTCGCTCCTGTTAACGACAGAGAGGACCAAGATTACGTAGGCTCTTGACAGAAAAAGAAAAATCAGCCACATCGTAAAATTGGGTTTCAGGCACAGATTTTTGTCGTAGCTGGAAATCGGGTGGTGCTTTGCCATGTCGGATATCAGTAGTAGTTACAGCGAAATAGTATAATAACCCGTATATACTTGGCCATCTTGTTGTGTGTCAATATGACGTATATCCTTCTCCGTTAGCCTGCATTTCTCACCACGATGACGAGTCCCCGTCCCGCGGTGAGAAATGCGGGCCAGGGCAGCTCTGGTTGATTCAGATCGAAAACATGCGAAGTTGGTGAACAGCAGGAATAATCATGGTACCGAAGCCCCGGTCGATCGCCCGGCTGCATCAATTGTAGCAGCAGTTACCTGCTGTTGTTGACGGCGTAAAAGCGCGGTTATTTGCCGCTGCCTTCAGAGTGGCTAAAACGGGATATCGTCATCAAACTCCAATTCGCATTGGTTG
>DRJJ01000119.1 GCA_011052255.1 Gammaproteobacteria bacterium
ATAGGGACGTTGTTCGATGTCACGCATTTCAAGTTGTTCCTGACGTGATTTGAGCCGACGCGAGCGGTTCTCTATGCGACTGACTCGACTACCCAGGCCAACTGCACCGGTGCACAACGCAGCCAGGTCGGTATGAAATTCACTGGATTCATTTTTCAGGAGTTGTAACTGTGTTGCCTGCTGCCGGTTACGGTGCCACAACATAATGCTGATAGCCAGATTAAAAAGAATTAATGTAGCGGTTATAACTTGCCATTCCAGTACCATGGTTCACCTCATGCGTATTCATCAATGTGACCATCGCGGGAATTGCCGGTTTGTTCGGAATCATCCTGATTAGACCTGTCTTGCCTGTCTTCGGACTCAGAGTGCTTCTTATGCTCATCTCGCCGCACGGGCCAGCTGGGTTTAAGCGGGTTGATTTCTGACACATCTGCCATAATCCTGCACCTTGTTGCCCACGCTAGCATGAGCATAATTCCTGTTCATTTTACCGAGACTGTGAAATCAGATGGTAGCGACTTCGGACCACTCCTCTTCACTCAACAATTTGTTGATATCCACCAGGATATGCAATTTCTCGTTCAGTGTCGCAACACCGGCAATATATTTGGAGCTTTCATCATTGCCAACGTTTGGAGACGATTCGATCGCCGATTTAGTCAGTTCCACCACCTCGGCAACACTGTCTACCAGTATTCCCACGATGTTGTCCGCGGATTCGATGATAATGATGCGCGTAGCATCCGTTATTTCATGATCGGGCAGGCCAAAACGACGTCGCGTATCCAGCACCGTCACCACATTGCCACGAAGATTAATAATACCCAGTACATAGTCCGGTGAGCCGGGTACCGGTGCAATCTCACTTACACGCAGTACTTCCTGTACCTGTATCACCTCAATACCATAGATCTCACCTTCCAGCATGAAGGTAACCCATTGTATTATATCATCATTGTTTACGATATCTTCTGCTTCACTCATCTATCAGCCCTCTGGCACTGAACACGTTCTGGTTTTTCTGGCATCTAAGCCACTCAGTCACCCGCGTCAAGTTTCAGGCAAATCCGGGAACTGTCTGAAATATTGCAGGTTTCATGCCAGTATATCGGCTACTCAGGCCTGTTCTTTACCGGATTCCAGTAATTTTACCAGCGCATCCAGTTCCAGCAGTGCGCATAACTTGTCAATGATAGTACCTGCCAGCCAGGCACGCTTACCGGCACAGGTGCGCCAGCGCACATCCTGTGCCTCCAGTACCAGAATTTCATTGATACTGTCACAGGCAAGCCCCCAGCGCCCATCGTCTATCAGCAGTATGTGCTTGACCCGATCAGCTGCCGGAACAATATCCGGACCACCGTTTTGTGGCACCACCAGTCGTGCCAGATCAATGACTTTGACGTTCTGGCCGAGATGTCTGAGCAGACCCAGGAAATTTTCCGAATGACCTGGCATCGGTACAATATGATCACTGTTCCAGGGTATGACTCCGCTCAGTTTATCCAGAGGTACCGACAGGTGCAGACCGGTGACGCTGAACATCAGGCTTTGAAATGATTGCTGGGCCCATTCAGGTACATCTGCCGCTTCTGCGTTAACAACCGTTTCTGCCGCCACTGCTTCAACGACTGCTGTTTTTTCTTCAACCGGCTGCGGCGGCGTATCCAGGGCTTGCTGCTGCGCTGCCGGCGTAACCAGATTGACTGCTCGTGACTGTTCATCCGGAACCTCCTGTAGCAGGGCATCAAGATACGCATACAGCGCATCCTGTGGTTCCGGTAATGTTTGTTGGCAAACAGGCCTGGCTGATTTGTTACCGGGTTCGTTCATATTGCTGCAACCTTTCCGGCTTCCCCTTCTCCACGTAAATCCACTAGCAGTTCGCGATAGGCCTGCACACCACGTGAAGAAGGCATAAAGTGACACAGGGGCTTTCCTGCGCGGCTGGCTTCACGAAAATTTGTGTCAATCGGGACGTAAGAGGACCACAGATACTGAGCAAACTGTTGTTGCAATACTTTAAGCGTGTCCCATGATGCGCGAGTACGTCGGTCAAACATGGTCGGGATAATGGTATAGGGCAGCGGCGTTTGACGTGAACGTTCAATCATCTTGAGTGTACGCATCATTCGCTCCAGACCCTTGGTCGCAAGAAATTCTGTCTGCACCGGAATAACCAGTTGCTGACAGGCGGCCAGTGCATTAATCATCAATACGCCCAGCATCGGCGGACAATCTATAAACACCTGTTGATATTCTTCATTCAGCAAGGCCAGAGTGCGGGCCACAGTCAAGCCCATGCCATCGCGGTTGCCGAGCTGGCGGTCCAGGGTTGCCAGCGCTGTGGAGGCAGGCAAAATATGCAAATTTTCAGTACAGGTCTCACTAATAAGCGATTTAATCTGGGGCAACTGCAGGGTTTTAAACTGAAACAGTTCGTAAACGCTGTGCTCAATCGACTCTGGATCATAACCGAAGTAAGCCGTCACCGAACCATGCGGATCAAGATCGATTAGCAGAGTTCGTTCACCCTGTAATGCGCACAAACCAGCCAGCGTTACGGCTGTGGTGGTCTTGCCAACTCCACCTTTTTGATTGGCTACACTCCAGACCCTCATGATGACGATGCTCCACACATGATCTGATTACCCGATACCCGCCAGTTCCTGTCCGATACGCTGCAACGGCAAGACACGATCGACCAGACCGGCCTTGGCAACAGACATCGGCATACCATAAATAACACAGCTGGCTTCATCCTGTGACCAGACAGCAGCGCCACCGTGCTTGAGGTCTCTGGCGCCTTCTGTGCCATCAGCGCCCATACCTGTCAGTATGATAGACAGGGAAGCACCTGGCGCAGCTTCGGCCAGCGAGGAGAAGGTTATATCTACGCAGGGTTTGTAGTTCTGACCGGCTGTACTTTCTTCAATCCGGATACGATAACTGCCTCCGCGTGCGACGATCTTCATTTGCATACCACCCGGAGCAAGATAGGCCGTGCCCGCTTTCATTACATCACCATCGGCTGCTTCTTTAACATTTATCTTGCACATGCCATCAAGCCTTTTAGCAAACGCAGGTGTAAAGGATGCGGGCATGTGTTGTATTAATATGAGCGGAAAGGGGAAATTCGTCGGTAATTTAGTCAGCACATCCTGCAACGCAACAGGGCCACCAGTAGAGGTGCCAATAGCCACCAGCTTAACCTGGCCTTTGCGTAGTGGTTTGTCGTGTACTACGGCGGCAGATGTGGTGGCAGGTGTAGATTCTCGCGTGGTTGTTACCGGTTTTTTTTCTGCCGTGGTCGCCGCTGTACGGCTACGCCTGCGTGACCCCAGTTGCAAGACCCGTGCGCATAGTTCGCGCGTCACTTCTTCACGATTGGCAGATATTTCGGCAAAGTTCTTGGGCAGGTAATCAAGCGCACCGGCTTCCATTGCGTCAAACGTTGCCTGGGCACCTTCACGCGACAAGGATGAGAACATAATAATCGGAACCGGATTGTGGCTCATGATTTTGCGTACTGCGGTAATGCCATCCATAACCGGCATTTCGATGTCCATCGTAATGACATCAGGTTTCAGCTTGCGTGCCTGGGTGATCGCTTCCTGACCATCTGCCGCCTCGCCCACCACTTCAAGACGTTTGTCGCTGTTCAACATCTCTGTCAAACGGCGGCGAAAAAAACCGGAATCATCTACTATGAGAACACGCACCGACACCGGCTGGCCTCCTTTCTCTTAATTAAAAGAACAGACGCTTAGCCCTTGCCACGAGCCTTCATCAAGCTGGGTACATCAAGAATTAATGCAATACAGCCATCGCCGGTTATGGTAGCGCCAGCAAACCCGGGCAGGCCACGTAATACGGCTCCTAATGGTTTGATGACAACCTCTTCCTGTCCGACTACTGCATTGACAACAAAGCCAACGCGGTGATTCCCAACATGCGCAACCACTACCTGTTGTTCAGCCGTATTGACTTCTACATTCGGGTTGGTTACCAGCCATTCGTGCAGATACAACAGTGGCATCGCCTTGTTACGAACCATAATAACCAGCTGACCATCAACAACATTAGTGGTGCCTTCTTCCAGCTGGAATATTTCGCTAACACTGGTCAGCGGGAAGGCAAACATTCGCTCACCCACTCTGACCATCAATGTTGGCATGATCGCGAGGGTTAACGGCAGCTTGATGGTGATGACTGTGCCGATGCCTTTGTTTGAATCGATATCGACTGAGCCATTCAGTTTGGATATACGAGTCTTGACTACATCCATACCAACACCACGACCGGACACATCGGATATCTCTTTTTTGGTTGAAAACCCGGGGGCAAATATCAGCGCATAACATTCTCTGTCTTCCAGACGCGCTGCACTCTCTTCATCCATCACGCCTTTTTCAACCGCAATATTACGCAGGACATCCGGGTCCATACCGCCACCATCATCTTCAATAATTAACTGAATATGATCGCCTTCCTGTGATGCGACCAGGGTAATTTTCCCCGTGCGCGGTTTACCCGCTTTTTCACGGTCATCAGGCATTTCGATACCATGATCCACGGAGTTACGTACCAGGTGAATTAATGGATCAGCCAGCTCCTCGACCAGATTCTTATCAAGGTCGGTATCTTCACCTACCATGACCAGTTCAATTTCCTTGTCCAGGCTACGCGCCAGATCACGCACAACACGGGGGAAACGTCCAAAGACTTTTTTGATTGGCTGCATACGTGTCTTCATGACAGC
The DNA here is from genome assembly GCA_011052255.1 of Gammaproteobacteria bacterium. Lineage (GTDB taxonomy): Bacteria > Pseudomonadota > Gammaproteobacteria > DRJJ01 > DRJJ01 > DRJJ01. The sequence goes on from DRJJ01000119.1 coordinate 4,766, forward strand.
CGTTTGCAGGTCGGATGTCACTACGTCCAGATTGGACACTGCCTTGGTTATATCTTCATTTCCGAGACTGGCTTCGAGGTTATCCAGCCGGTTACGTACCAGCACCAGTTCACCCACCATGTTCATGATGTCATCGAGACGTTTTGTATCAACACGTACGGTGGTGTCGACAGGCTTGGCTGGCGATTTTGTGGCTACGGGTTTCTTTGCAGCCGGCTTTTCAGCTTTTTCTGTTTTTTCTGCCGGTTTTGATTCTGTTTTTTTGCTGGCTTTCTTTTTCTTTACAGGTTTCTTCTCCGCAACGCCGTTCTGCTCTACCGGTGATGATGTTGTCTTGCTAATAACCGGCCCCTTGCCCTCGCCGTGTATCTGGTCGAGTAGCGCTTCAAATTCCTCGTCGGTTATATCTTCAGACGACTTGCTCTCATCCGCTTTAGCGGGTGTAGCGGTAGGGCCCTTGCCTTTACCATGCAGTTGATCCAGCAGGTTATCAAACTCACCATCTGTTATTTCTTCTGAATCTGTTTTTCCTGTCTTCGCAGTGGGCCCTTTGCCCTTGCCATGCAGATTGTCCAGCAATGATTCAAATTCCACATCAGTGATATCACCTGATGCCTCTGCCGGCTCTTCTATTTCGGCAATCATTTGTTCCAGCTCTTCATCTACCTGATCATCAGGCGGAGTGACTTCAGCGGCTGTTTCGCTGGCCAGGTTTTCTGTTTCACCGTTTTTTATAGCGGTCAGAGCGGCCAGCAATGCCGAATCGGCCTCTGCAGGCATCTGACCTTCGTTGATCTCATCGAACTGTTCGTGCAGTACATCCAGTACCTTCAGGAACTGGTCCATCATATCCGGTGTAAGAATCATTTCACCATTGCGCAGGATGTTGAATACATCTTCGGCAATATGGCAAATACTAACCATCGCGTCCAGCGCAAGAAAACCCGCTCCGCCTTTTACGGTATGAAATCCTCGAAATACGGCATTCAACAAATCCATGTCTTCCGGTTCTTTTTCCAGATCCACCAGTTGTTCGCCCAGTAGTTCCAGAATTTCACCTGCTTCAACTAGAAAGTCCTGTAGTATCTCGTCAGATGTGTCCAGTGTAGCGCTCATACTCAGGCTCCTTTAAAACCCCAGGCTGGATAACAGGTCATCGACATCGTCCTGACCCGATACAATATCATTGGCATCATCAAGGCCCTTTATTTGTGGCCCCTCTGCTTTAATCTTGTCTTTTTCTTTTTCAGGTTCTGCTGGTGCTATACGCTTGCCTGCGATTTTTATCAGCTCGACCAAACTGTTTTCCACGTCCTGCACCAGGGTG
>DRJJ01000120.1 GCA_011052255.1 Gammaproteobacteria bacterium
AGACCCAACTACGACCACGTCGCCCACGCCCACTGGTTTGCATTTCGGCAAAACAGACCGCAACCTGGCCGGAATGAACTCGTTGATCTTTAAGATAGTTACTGGTTGATGTTAAGCTGTCAAACACCTCTAACCGTGTCACATGTTCACGATTTCTTTCTGTCAAGGCAGCATATATAGTTTGCCGATCCAGCAGACATATCCCGCCTGACAAACGATAACCCCGACCACGAACAGCACCCACATCCAGTCCTAGCTCACGCAGGCGTTGAATATGTTTCCAGATGGCGGCACGCGACACGCCAAACTGCTCCCCCAGTTGACTCCCTGAATAAAACTGCCCACTGGCGAGCAACTGTAAAATTTGTTGTTGAACTGATTGCATAATTTCAATGCTGCTGCCTGACACTCCAGAAAACAGGGTAAAGATTCTTATAAAGTTGTGCAAATGAAAAACCCTATCTATACTATCTATACTATCTATATACTCGAATGAAAATAATAAACGAGTGTAAATTACAGAAATACAATAAATATAAGCATCTCAATATATAATAATATACGACTGGGGTCGTCAAGTTTTCTATCACGATGCCGATAAATCCTGCCATACCCGGTTGAATTACATTTAGGGATCCGACAGCACCATGAACAACCTGATTATCAGCTCTATTGTCCTTCTTGTCAGCATTGTGTTTAGCCAGTTTATACAGGCCGACACACTCTATGATGGCCGCTTCGACCGCTGGGTTGCGCAGGCAGAACAAGGCAAGGCACGCGCCCAGTATAAGCTGGGCAATGCTTATCTGCGCGGCAACGAAGTCGATGTAGACCTGAAGATGGCCGTAAAATGGTTTAAAGCTGCTGCCGACCAAAAATATGCCAAAGCGGAGTACAAGCTCGGCTACCTCTATTCCCTGGGTAAAGGGGTTAAGAAAAACCCCCGCACTGCATTCAAATACCTGAAGCGTTCTGCCGAACGAGGCTATTCTCCGGCACAGTTTTATCTGGGCAAACTATATGCCTCGGGCGAAGGCACAACACGTGATTATGATGCAGCTATTAGCTGGATGAAAAAAGCCAAAGCCGATAATTATGGGCCCGCTGACTCAGAGCTACGCCGCATAAAAAAACAACGCGCCTCCAGTGGCTCGCAACGAAAAGCAGAGACACAGGTAGCCCGCGCCACCAAAACCGTGGCCCGCTCTATAACCAAAAAGAAATCCAGTAAAAAAACAGCTAAACAGAAAAAAACCGGCAAAAAGAAATCAGGCAAGAAGACTAAAGCCATCACGGCCGAATCCCTCAGAAACATGGTTTCCTCATCACTATGGCAGGAGCAAGAGAAACCCGCTGAGCAATTCCCTTCTGATGTCAGCAATTGCGATGTCGAGGGAGACAAACTGGTTTGTCAAACAATAAAATTGAGCCGAACCACGCCTTTTGCCTATATTAGCTACTCGGTAAAAAGCTCAATAGAAAAGTTTCATAAAAATGGTAAATTTATTGCCAGCTATCAGGTTAATAACCACTTTGTTATGCCTGAAGATCCAGATGACCCTAACCCCAGCATAGAAGATGTACCGCCTACAGGGCTGAGCCCCAGGGTGACCATGCGCTGTAAACTCAAAAATAAAGAAATTAAGTGCATCACAGATAACTTTGAAAAGCGCATATATCAGCTGGCTGACACCGATACTTACGAATAAAGTATGTTACGGCTAACCGGCTTAAGGCGTCAGCCAGGTCGTACGCCTTTGTCCGGTTTCATCATCGCAGCTTTCATCCCACTCCAGATAACAGGTATCCCGCTCTGCCGACCTGAGCGTGACACTACATTCCCGTAATTCGTCACGACGGAACACATGTGCCTGTAATACTTCATCTGGCTTGAAGTTCTGTAGTCGTTTTTCAAACGTAAGGGCGTCCGCCCGAATACCGTTGACCGCGATGATAATATCACCCGCCGCCATGCCCGCATCCAGCGCAGCGCCCCCTGACAACACATGGGTGATCTCAACTCCTGACGCATGCGCCTTGTATCGTAACCCCATACTCAACCGCACGATATCAGTCCCGGCCGGCTTACCTCCTTTATCTGTCTGAGAGCCGGCCTGTCGCAACTGGAAAACAACACCAAATCGCTGCAACAGCGCAGCGGCCGGCATGTCGATCGTGGTATGCAGAGCGTTATGAAAAAAATCACTCAGATCCACACCACTCAACTGCTCAACCAGTTCCTGAATATCATCATCGCGGACGCCTTTGCCGATCCTGCCATAAGTCTCCCACAACGCCTGCATGACATGGTCTAGCGTTACCCGCCCGCTGGTCTTTATTCGCAAGTGCAAATCCAGTGCCAGCGCTATCACCGCACCCTTAATATAATAACTAACGATCGCATTCGGGGCATTTTCATCCTGTTTATAAAATTTAGTCCATGTATTGAAGCTGGACTGCGTCACCGTCTGCAGGAAACGGCCTGCACTGCGTTGCAAACGGGTCAGTGTCTGCCCCAGTAATTCAAGATAGCTGCGCTCATCAATCAGGCCACAGCGACACAGGCTCAAATCATCGTAATAGCTGGTGATCCCCTCAAACGCCCATAACAAAGGCGTATAAACCTCCGTGGATAAATCAAATGGCTGGAATGCCGCTGGCATAATGCGCTTCACATTCCAGGTATGAAAATACTCGTGGCTACACAAACCCAGGAAACTGCGATACCCATCACTAACCGTCTCTTGTCCGGCCAGGGCAAGATCGTAGCGACTGCATAACAAACTGCAGGAATTACGATGTTCCAGGCCGCCGTATCCATCACCTGTCACCATCAACAGAAAAACATAACGTTCCATGTCAGGAAATTCGCCAAACAGCTGGATATGATGCTCACAAATGGTTTTCAAATCACAGCAAATACGCTGCAGATCTGCCTCGTGCCTGCCGGTTACCACAAGGTGATGAGGCACGCCCTGAACATCAAACACCTGTTCATCAAACATGCCCATCTCAAACGGGTGATCTATCAGATCCTCATAGTTATCAGCGTAATATGATCCCCATGAAAACAGCCCCGCACCCTTACGAGACAGGGATGTCGCCACACGCCATTGTGCATAGGCTACCCCTTGTGGTTGCTGGATTTCGACCTGACAAGGCAAATGATCCTGCCCATTCACGCGTAGAAAAACACTGGTTCCATTAAAGTAGGCATGCGTTGTATCCAGATGTGCCGAACGCACAGATAGATCCCAGGCATAAACCGTATAACAAAGCACCAGCACGCCATCGCAAACATCGGCACGCCATGTTTGTTTATCTATTTGCTGTAACGCAATGGGTACGCCGTCACTTTGTGCGTTGACAGACACAATATTCTTTGCAAAATCCCGGATCATATAACTGCCCGGTATCCAGGCCGGAAGTGAAAATACCTGGCCCTGCGGGTCAGGTCTGGACACCCGCAAGATCACCTCAAACAGATGGGCTTCTGGTCTATGCAGCCGTATTGTGTACTCGATAGATGCTGTTTTGCTCATGTTCTGTCCTGGTGCCCTTGCTTTAGGCAATATGTTCTTTATGATCGGCCGCCTGTATTGTATGGTGCAAGTTCGGAGCCCGCCAGGACGGTAAACCAGTGGTACGAAAAAAAACACGCGTAGCACCCTATCATATCAGACAATCCCTGTTACTGGGTCTGCTAACCAGCATTTTAGGTATGACCGTCTACTTCCTGTTCAGCGGGCTGGAACTGGAAGAGAGCGTCGCCCTCGATGCACTGTTTCTGAATCGAGGTGCGGTCACCGCGCCGGATGAAGTCGTCATCGTAGCGATAGACAAGGAATCGTCTGACCATCTGGACCTGCCTAACCATCCACGTGACTGGCCACGCAAACTCCATACCCAGCTGATCAAACGACTGAAACAGGCTGGTGCCAAAGTCATCGTGTTTGATATTTTTTTCCAGAAACCAAAAATTGCCAAACAGGATATCAATCTGTCACTGGCCATACGACAAGCGGGTAATGTCATTCTGTTTGAGCATTCCAAACGTGACATCGTGTCCATGAACCCGGACCAGAACCTGCCCGGGCTCGACTCCCAGGCCATTAATATAGAAACCACCGTTCCTCCACTAGGGCTAATCGGAAAATACGCCCGCGCCCAGGGGCCCTTTTCCCTGCCGAAATACCCCCTTAAGGTATCCCGGTTCTGGACCTTTCGCGTACCCGCTGGTGACGTCCCTAATTTACCGGTGCTGGCCCTGCAACTCTACACCCTGGGGAGCACCAGCACCCTGTTTGAGCTAATGGAACAGGCGCTTCCCGGTGTACTCGGAGAAATACCCAAAGACGCGATCAAGGCAGAACAGCAAGTCGGTCTACGCGACTTAACCATGCAGTTACGCAAATTATTTCAGGACAACCCGACACTGTCCGTCAGCCTGCCCGAATTGCTGCGCCAGCGAAACGACACAAGCACTGAAGAGCGCCGCAACATTCAGGCCCTGATCAACCTGTACGCCGGAAGTAACCGTTATTATCTCAACTACTACGGACCACCACGAACAATCAAAACGCTGGCCTATTATCGAGTACTGGAATCCACACAGTTGCCCGATCTGACCGGCAAGGTCGTATTTGTAGGCTTTTCTGAACGCCTGCAACCGGAACAAAAAGATAACTTTTACACCGTCTTTTCCCAGCGTGACGGACTTGATCTGAGTGGAGTTGAAATAGGTGCTACCGCATTTGCCAACTTGTTACACAGCTCGACGCTCACTACACCTGCAGTGGAATCCTATCTGGGCATGATTATACTGTTTGGTTTTGTAATCGCATTCAGCTCACGGCTGTTCAGTACCGTTGTTGCTGTCACCAGCACGCTGCTTCTGACTGCCGTCTGGGTGTACGCCAGCACATGGTTGTTCTCGACTCAACATTACTGGCTACCGGTCGCCGTACCGCTGCTGATCCAGATGCCGATGGCCTTGTTCACCGGGTTACTATGGCATTATCGTGACAGTCGGCGTGAGCGTGATCGTATACGTAATGTATTCGGTCACTATTTGCCTGAATCCGTCGTCGACCAGGTTGTAGACAATACCTATGTCGATATGAACAGCAATAACCGCGTGATGTATGGCATCTGCCTGGCAACAGATGCAACCCAGTACACGCGACTGGCCGAAACCATGCCGGCGGCAACCGTCTCTCGACTAATGAACCACTACTACGAACTGCTGTTCACTCCGGTACGCAACCACGATGGTATTATTTCTGATGTAATCGGTGACGCCATGCTGGCGCTCTGGACCGCCCCGATGATCGACCGGGATTTACGCAGCAAAGCCTGTCGGGCTGCTCTCGATATCCATACAAATATCGAGCAGGCGCGACGCGCCCACAGCGAGTACGCCCTGCCAACACGAATAGGTCTGCACGCAGGGGAACTGGTAATCGGAAATGTTGGCGCTGTAGACCACTACGAATATCGTGCAGTAGGTGACATTGTTAACACAGCCAATCGGATTCAGGGCCTGAACAAACAGTTGGGTACACGCCTGATGGCATCTTCCGCTGTCGTTGATCTGGTCGATTGTATACATTATCGCGAACTGGGTGATTACCGCATGGCCGGAAAACGCAATGCAGTATCACTGGTAGAAATTCTTTGCCTGCAGCAAGAGCTCACCGCAGCAATAGAAGACCGCAGCCAACGCTTTAACGAGGCCGCACTCAAATTCAAGGCTGGCGACTGGGATGGAGCCCACAAGGCATTTGAAAAACTCAGTCGTGAAGATGCCAGTGATGGTCCTTCACTTTTTTATTTACGCCTGTGTAAACAATACTCAGAGCGTCAAGAAATCGACAACTGGGATGGCATCATTATTATAAACGAGAAATAGCAGTCAGTAGCGTCTGTAAAAACATCTTACACTTATGTCAGCATGTAAATATATATCTGGACTTAATGCCGTTCTTTCTACACAATACCCCTTAAATAGCAACACAATAATAATGTTTGGAAACCAGTTAGTTTACTCCATCTGTTCACGATTCATATCGCCAGGAAGTATCGATGAGATTTGGAAAATTTTTATGTTTCGTAATAATCCTGGCGCCTGTTCAGGCCCACGCCGAGCAGTGCGCTAACTGGGTAGCGCGTATGGTTTCGCTACAAGGATCAGCTGAAATACGTGTAATAAAAACAGGCCAGCCGGCCAGTTGGCAGCCTGTTGCAAACAACGTTAGCTTCTGTCGCGAAGATGTTGTACGTATCAGCAAAAACAGTCGCATGACACTTGCCTTGAGTAACGATACCATTCTACGCCTTGACCAGAACACCACGGTTACCTTTTCCAATATTGCACCCGATGCACCCTCTACACTCAACCTGCTGGAAGGCGTGGCCCATTTCATCAGCCGCGTCAAACGCGCGTTCAGGGTCATCACCCCGTTTGTTGATGCAGGCATTGAAGGAACCGAATTCGTTGTGGCTGTTCAACCCGGTTATGCCGAAGTAACTGTTTTCGAAGGACAGGTCGCCGTATCCAATGAACGTGGCAAGCTCATGCTCGGCAACGGACAAACAGCTATCGCTGAACAAGGTCAGGCGCCGGTACTGAAAATCAGGTTAAAACCACGCAACGCGGTTCATTGGGCGTTGCACTATCCAGCCATTTTACAAGCGGATGAACAACTGCTGGCAGGGCTTGATCCTGATGTGGCACAAAAGACTATCTCCTCAATCGCACAAATCAAGGCTGACGGCCCAAGTGCTGCACTGGAATCAGTAGCGCAGCTGTCTGGCAACACGTTGACAGCACCACTATTGAGTTACCGGGCAGCCCTGTACCTGACAGTCGGCCGCGCAGGCCAGGCCACTCAGGATCTTGAAAAGGCCTTGAGCCTGTCTCCTCGATATAGCAATGCCCTGGCATTAACAGCAATTATTGCACTGGTGCAGGACCGTGTTCAGCAAGCCTCATCATTAGCCAGTGAGGCCGTTGCAGCTGACCCGGCATCTGCTGCCGCCGGCCTGGCACTAAGCTATAGCCAACAGGCACGGTTTGATATTAACGCCGCGTATCAAACGATTAACAGACTGGCCATTTCCAACCCTCAAAATGACATACTGCTCAGCCGCCAGGCAGAACTGGCACTGATGCTGGGCAATACACAGCAGGCCGTTGCGATAGCCAGCCGTGCCACGGCCATCAACCCGATGCAGGCACGTGCCCATACCGTGCTTGGCTTTGCTTACCTGGCGCGTAATAAGCCAGCACTTGCCAAAAAAGCATTCGCCCAGGCCATGACACTGGATGCTGCTGACCCACAGGTGCGGCTAGGCATCGGCCTGGTCAACATCCGTCAGGAGAACCTGGCTACCGGGCGTCGCGAACTGGAAATTGCCGCCAGCCTGGATCCCAACAACGCACTGATCCGCAGCTACCTGGGCAAGGCGTACCAAAGCGAGCATCGGAACAAAGTAGCGAACAGTCAGTACGATATGGCCAGGACACTCGATCCTAACGATCCAACACCGTGGCTTTATTCTGCCATCAGCAAACAGGCTAACAACCGTCCGGTTGAAGCCATGCTCGACCTGCAACAATCCGCGCAACTGAATGATAATCGTGCCGTCTACCGTTCACGTTTTCTACTGGATCAGGACCAGGCCACAAGAGCAAGTGACCTGGGCAACGTTTATCGTGAACTGGGGTTCGAACGCCAGGCGCTGTTACAAGGCTGGACATCAACAGAACAGAACCCGCTTGATCATTCCGCCCACAAATTACTGGCCGACACCTACTCAGCAGCGCCTCGACATGAACAGGCACGTATAAACGAACAATTCCTGTTCACCATGCTCAAACCGGTCGATAACACACCCATTCGTCCAGAGCTGGCAGAGGCAGGGCTGGGCATACTCGAAGGCACAGGGCCATCCAGCGCGGGCTTTGGTGACTACAACACCCTGTTTGATACCGACCGTGACAATGTAGAAATCTCGGGTAGTGCCGGTGACAACAAGACCCACAGCACTCAACTACTGGGCTGGGGTAAACATAAGAACGTGGGTTACAGCACGAGTCTGTATCGCTATGCTACCAACGGCTTTCGCGAAAACAATGACCAGGAAATCAAGATATTTAGCCAGTTTGTGCAGGCCGAACTGAATGATCAGGCTGCCATCCAGTTTGAATACAAACGGCTGGACATCGACAGGGGTGATCTGGACCTGCGCGCAACCGGTCTGTTCACGCCCTCCCTGCGTCAGACAGAAAAAATTGATACCTACCGTGTTGGCTATCGGCATAAGCTCAAACAAAACTCGGTCATACTCGCATCGTTGATGTATCAGGATGGTGACCTCGGTACATCTTTCGACGCCTTGTTCCCGGTGCCACCATTCCCGTTCCCGCTACCAGGAAAAATCAGTCTGACAGCTGACACATCGAATATCGTCGCGGAGCTGCGCCATATACAAACGCACAATAGCTATAATGCAACCACCGGCTTTGGGATACGTCACCTGGATGGTGACGAAACCATCATGACTAACATCCCCCTGCTTGGCATCTCTGATACAACCAGGCTGAACAC
>DRJJ01000121.1 GCA_011052255.1 Gammaproteobacteria bacterium
TACCAGCGCCCATCGATCGTTTTGCGCATGTAATCACGCCACGGCTGGCTAACGCTGCCTGGGATACGTCCGTATCGTGAATTAGCCTGGAATTTGGTCAGGCCTTTAAAGTGTGATGCTGGTCGGCCATCCACCAGCAGGTAATGCTTACGTATCTTGCTCAGCTCGTCGGTTGAAATTTCAAGGGAAAGTAGCGGCCGTGCGACAAAATCCCCAACTGGAGGCTCGTTGCTGCCTTCTTCTACCGGTCCGTTGGCATTGAGCCAGCCATACCATCCTTCATCAAGTACACCCACGTTAGTGTGACCAAGTAGATGGAATAACCAGTATAGATAAAAAGTTCCCAGGATTTCATCGGTGTTATCACCTTTATAATAAATCACCACGCCGTCATTATTATTGATGCCGAGCTTACGAATTCTTTCAGCCAGTTTTTTGATTGACAGACGTACAATTGCACCATCGTTGTCAATATCGCGCCAGGCACCTTTATTGCTGACTACACTGCCTGGAATATGGCCATCAAACATATATCCAACTTCATCAGAGATTTCGATGATGGCCAGATCCGGCTGGTGTAAATTATCAACCAGCCATTGTGGCTTGACGCTTGAGGGTACAGACAAAGCGAAGCTACTGGTCGACATCAGTAACAATGTAAATGACAGCATTGTTGTAAATTTAATACTACTCACATGCCCTCCTGTTAGGATATTAATGAGTATAGGCCATGAATTCTACTATGAGAATACGTGAGCGCAGGTCTGCTTGGCTGGGGTATTTATGCGTCAGCTGAGGCTACCCAGGTGGTGCCTTTCATTCGCAGGGTATGGCCTTGTTTCAGCGCATCTGCGGCTTTGATTACATCGGCAATGTAGTCAATTCGCGCCGTTTTGTCCAGTTGTCTGACGAGCGCCATTACCGGTGCGGCCAAATCTGATATAGCTTCCCAATACGCGCGTCCATCATCAACCTCAATGACATCGATAACCATTTCTTCGATTGTGATATTTCTGAACCCTGTTGATGCGAGAATACCTTTTAAATACCCAGGGTCTGCAAAAGCAAAAATACCTGGAGAGTCCTTGGGTGGCGTAGGGATAACCATATAATTGTGTAAAGTCTCCATGAGGACACCCACAAACGGGTTTTTCACAATTGCTGCCCAGCAGGCCAGGCTGATGCGACCACCTGGTTTTAGCGCTTTATGAGCAGCAATGAGACAAGCTTGCGGATCCGGCATGAACATCAGGCCCCAACGGATGGTTACCGCATCAAATGATCCTGCTGCAAAGTTCAGTGTTTCAGCATCAAGACAGCGAAACTCAATATTTTCAAGATTCGCTTTTGTAGCTTTTTCACGCGCAACGGCAAGCATTTCATCAACAAGATCTGTGCCGATCACCTTGCCAGTTTCACCAATAATATGTGCAGCAGAAATGGCAGGTTCTCCAGTACCAGAAGCAATATCAAGTAGCTGTGCCCCGGGACATATACCTGCTAACTCAAGCATGCGAAGGGTGACAGGTGCCGCACCCTTTTGCAACAACTCATCACGCCTACGCCAGCCTTCAGCAGCAGATGCCCAGTTGTTACGTTCTCGCTGTTTTAATTCGGATTTTTCCGGGTAGCCCATGTCTAGCCTGCCTTTCGAAAGATGTTTAATAATATGCTGGCTATCTTCATTAGCATTTTGGTTTTAAGCGAAGTGTTAGGGTACAGCTTCTATTAATATTAACAAACTACTACGTTCTGTCGTCCAATGCCTTAATAATACGATGTTTCAGTTTGCCAACATAAAGGGTTCTTGACACTTTGAACCCTACCCGCATAGAAAGTTCACATTGTCTAAAATGTGAACGGTATCTTCCTGGCGGCCTTTATATATATCTACTGATGATTCGCTTGAAGTTTAAAGCGGTGGATACCAAATTTTAGAACCAATTACTCAGGCAGGGTGGAACTAATTATTGGCGTCTGGCTTTATGGTTTTTTTAGTAGCCAAATATAACCTGGTATTGCCCAAAATACATATCGGACCATCCAGCGTGCTAACCGGTGCTTGAAAATGCCTGTAGGCATCATGTAGCTAGCGCCGAACCGATCTGGATGTTCTACGATTCTCGAAGTGTAGTCAATGACCTGGTAGCGGTTAACCAGCTTCCTAAGCCCCCAGTAAGAGAAATGAAGCTCATGATAAAAATCTGCCCTGCCAGCCATTCTTACATACTTATGTGCAATCTTTCTGGGTAAAACGGATAGTAAAGGTAGATTGTAGTGTGGCTCATTCCACATGAGACGATTAGATGCAGCAAAGTAGCAAACACCACCAGGCCTAAGAACTCGATAAATCTCCTCAATCATCTTTTTTGCATTGGGAACATGTTCGTAGACTTGTGAACAAATAACAATATCAAACGAATCATGTGGTGCATCTATGGCCATTGCATCCCCTATCTGGAAATGCAAATTGGCAAGAATAAACTCTTTGCTCGCGATTTGGATTGCCGATTTATCGATATCAATTCCCGTAACCGAACCGAAATGCTGGGCAAGATAATGATCTATTATGCCAGTCGAAGCACCGACATCGAGAACGCGTAAGGTCTGTATATCGTCACAAAAGTAATCATTGAGTACAGCGACCATCGTTTTTGCCTTCCTGATTCTACTTTCGGAATCCTTCATCGCAGGATTCGAATCAGAGAAGTTGAGTTGATAGCCGCGTTCAGGTTTCATAAATTATACATTCTCGTCTAGACATATTGACCATCCGCCAAAGGAGCCGGCCTCCGTCCTAAACGTGGATTAACGCAGCGTGTCAGAGCCATAATGAATACGGATATCATTATTCATAAGCAGGATCGGAGGTCGACATGACAACTACAAACATACTATCTATTGGGTTAGATGTACATAAACAGAGCATTGAAATTGCTGATGACACCAGCCAGGAAGCACGCGAGATACGATATGCAAAACCATTCATTAACTAGTGTCACTCGGGAAAAAACTGCTTTTCTGCTACGAAGCGGTTCCTGTGGTTATGAACTGTATCGATACCTGACTTCAGAAGGGCATGATTGCTGGGTTGTGGTCCCCGAAACCCGAAACCGAGATAGGTGCATATTCTGGCCCATCATGAACACCTATTCTGGTTTTAACTGAACACTTTTTCTGGAATTCCAGAACAGGACTGGGGCTACGGGGCATCGCCCTGGCACTCAATCTCGGCCTGGGTACCGTATCCACGTACCTTAAACGAGCCCGACTATCCAACGGTTCATCAGGAACTCAAACGCAAAGGCGTTACCAAACAACTGCTATGGCAAGAGTATCGGCAATGTTATCCGGATGATGGATACAGCTATGCCCA
>DRJJ01000122.1 GCA_011052255.1 Gammaproteobacteria bacterium
GATATCCAGTAAGGTGCCCTGCGCCCCTTCGTACATAATATTCTCGCCACGTTTTCGAGCCTGGTATATCAGTTCTGGAACGTCGTCTATCAACGGCAGCAAGCGGTCACGCATAGCCAGGGTCTCGTCCAGCACTTCCTGGTAATCCACTTTTCCGAATTTGAAATAATGTTCCAGTGCAAAGTTGTGATATTCCATCACCTCTTTGAGTTTGGTACTGAATTGATCGATATTAATCAGGTCACCCAGGCGGAGGCCGCGTCGTGAGACCTTGTCTTCATAGGCAGGACCAATGCCACGGCCCGTGGTGCCGATGGCCTTTTTACCTCGCGCCTGTTCACGTGCCTGGTCAAGGGCAATGTGATAAGGCAGTATCAGTGGACAGGCTTCGCTGATCTTGATTCGTTTGCTGGCCGGTACGCCGCCTGCTTCCAGGCCATCCATCTCAGACAACAGGGCTTCCGGCGACAGCACGACACCGTTGCCAATCAGGCACTGTACATTATCACGCAAAATACCAGATGGGATCAGATGCAGGACGGTCTTTTTACCGTCAATCACTAGCGTATGACCCGCATTATGGCCACCCTGGAAGCGTACAACAACACTCGCACGATCGGTTAGCAAGTCAACCACCTTGCCCTTCCCTTCATCACCCCAGTGTGTGCCAATTACGACTACATTTTTACCCATGATACCCGTTTCCGTATAATTCGTTAAAATCTTGTATGTTATTATGAAAAGACTGACTACAGGAGGACTAAATATTCTTTACTGTCCAGTTATCACCTTGTTTGACCAGTTCACGACTACAACCATAATCCTGCGGTTTCCCATTCTGACCAGGCAACGCATGTATTACCCGCTCACCTTCTGTGCGAAGGTTTATGATTGCAACCCGCAGATCAGCGTCATCACCGGCAGGTGCCATAATTGAATCCATATCATCCGACACTGGCAAGAATACAGACAGACCCATTAGCGTACTGAGATCCGCGCTGAACCCGGTAGCAGGGCGCGAGCGTCCAAACACCTTGCCAATACCATCATAACGACCACCGCGGGCGACCTCTTCACCATAACCGGCAGTAAATGCGGCAAAGACAATGCCGCTGTGATAATGATACCCGCGCAACTCTGCCAGATCGATGTTCACCGGAATATCCGGGTAATCCCGTTGCAGCAGTGCAACCAGCTGTTTCAGCTCAGCCAGGGCTGATTGAACCGGCTCTGCAGCCTGTGCCAGGACTTTCTCTGCCTGATCCAGCATAGCCGCGCTACCATTCAGCCCGGAAAGTGCACCCAGCATCTCTCGTACTGTACCGCTAACCTGCATTTCATCCAGTAATTCTTCGATCTCCGGGTTGGCCTTGCGCTGCATCGCATCAAACAGGCGCATCTCGTCGTCTGTATCCAGACCCGCCTGATCGACCAGGCTACGGAAAATCTTTACATGACCGAGATCAAGAGAAACATCATTGACGCCGGTTATGCGAATTGTCTCCATCATCAGTTCAATGACTTCCAGCACACTTTCCATGCCGGCATGGCCAAACAGCTCGCAACCTGCCTGGATCGGTGCACGTGAACCGGAAAAGCCCTGTGGGGTGCTACGCAACACTGTGCCCAGGTAACACAGGCGAACCGGTAGCTCACTTTTAAGGATATGCGCATCAATACGGGCTGCCTGTGGCGTCATGTCGGCACGTAATCCCATTTGTCTGCCGGTTACCGGGTCGGTAACTCGAAAGGTGCTCAGATCCAGATCATGGCCTGTACCCGTCAACAAGGAATCCAGAAACTCCAGAAACGGTGGCGTGATGAGTTCATAGCCCCATCGACTATAACTATCGAGCAGCTCACGACGCAAGGTTTCCAGGATAAATGACTGTTCCGGAAGCAGTTCTTCGATGCCGTCTGGTAGTACCCAGCGATTATGTTGTTTGCCTGTGTTCATTATTATTTCTAAAAATCACAAAGTGTCGATTTTACCCTGACTGGGATGGTTCGACCAGTTTTTAAGGCGTAGAACAGCAAACAAATTTAGTGAAAGCCTGTCAATTGTCATGATCTTCGCAGAAAGCCACTGCAGGGAGGGTATAAAATGCGGTGCATCAGCGCACCAGATATAGCAACAACAGCCCGGCCAGCATACTGAACAGGCCGGACAACCGTAAACTACGGTTGTTCATACCCGCCATCTGCTGCATCACACGCCTCAGGGTATCAGGACTCAAAAACGGTAGAATGCCTTCCAGCACCAGCATCAACGCCAGTGCTGTTAATAACGTTGTCATCCTGCGCCCGTTTCAAATCGCGAGCTGGCTCTCTCTGCCAGCCCACACAGAGACACTATTTACCGGCCTTGCCAAAGTAGCGGAAAAATTCTGAGTCTGGCTCCAGTACTAAAATATCACTCTTGTCACTGAAAGCCTTGCGATACGCAATCAGGCTGCGATAGAAGGCATAGAAATCAGTATCAGCCGTGTAGGCTTTGGCATAGGTTTCTGTTGCCAGTGCATCACCTGCACCGCGTATTTCATCCGCCTTGCGTTTTGCTTCAGCCAGCATCTCGGTGCGTTTACGATCGGCCTTGGCGCGAATGATTTTCGATTCTTTCTTGCCCTTGGCGCGATGTTCCTTGGCGATACGTTCTCGCTCGGCACTCATACGCAAGAACACAGATTCGCGCACCTTGGGTGGCAGCTCGATCTGTTTAATGCGTACGTCGACGACCTCAATACCAAAGGCCTTCAGCTTTTCATTCGCATTATTGGAAACCGTGAGCATGATCTGTTCGCGCTCGCCAGAAACCACTTCCCGAATAGTGCGGTCGCCCAGTTCCGACTGCAGACTATCCTTGATGGTTTGTGCCATACGCGCTTCCGCATCACTTTCGCGCCCGCCAAAGGTACGATAAAAATCACGTACTTCTGCGATACGCCATTTGACAAAATAATCGACTAGTACATTCTTTTTCTCGCCGGTGAGAATCTCTTCCGGGCGCGAATCCAGCGTCAGGATACGTTTGTCGAACTTACTCACGTTATTAATAAACGGTATCTTGAAATACAGGCCAGGCTCAAAGTCAGAACGGATGATCTTGCCCAGCTGGAATTTGAGTGCCAGCTGGCGCTGGTCCACTGTAAACGCAGAGAGCATCACACCCAGTGCCACA
>DRJJ01000123.1 GCA_011052255.1 Gammaproteobacteria bacterium
AAGATTTTATCGACAAGCTGTTTATTGCCAATACTCACGATACTATTTTGTGTTTTTCCAGTAACGGCAAGGCCTACTGGTTAAAGGTCTATGAGTTGCCGCAGGCGGGACGCACCTCACGTGGCAAGCCGATAGTAAACCTGTTGCCTCTGGCAGCAGGTGAACGCATCACGGCCGTGTTGCCGGTCAAGGAATTTGACGAAGACCATTTCGTATTCATGGCCACCACCAGTGGTACGGTCAAGAAAACACCGTTGTCACATTTTTCACGTCCACGCACCAACGGTATTATCGCTGTTGAGTTACGCGATGATGATCATCTGGTTGATGTTGCCATTACCGACGGTAGCAAGGATGTGATGCTATTTACCAATGTAGGCAAGGCGATCCGTTTCCCTGAGTCAGCCGTCAGGGCCATGGGGCGCACCGCCTGCGGTGTCCGTGGTTTGCGTATGAGCGAAGGGCAAAAGCTTATTGCGCTGAATATCGTCGAGGATGGTTACATCCTGAGCGTGACAGAGAATGGTTATGGCAAACGTACACCGGTCGATGATTATCCGGCCCATGGCCGTGGTGGACAGGGTGTGATATCGATACAGACCAATGATCGTAACGGTGATGTGGTTGGTGCAGTACAGGTTGACGAACAAAACGAGATTATGCTGATCACCAATGCCGGCACGCTGATACGTACTCGCGTAACTGAAATTTCCAGCATGGGGCGCAATACCCAGGGTGTACGGCTGGCCGCAGTAAGTGAAGGTGAAAAACTGGTTGGCCTGGATCGTGTTATATCGATAGAAGAAGATGTTATCGATGATGCCGCGCAAGCAGATGATGCCCCGGCAGCTAATGATACAGATAGCACAGAAGATTAACTAAAACCTGAGCCCACGAATTCAGGTTAAAGAATTTACAGGAGTAAGTATTCAATGGCGCGTGTTTATAATTTTAGTGCCGGCCCGGCAATGTTACCGGAAGCTGTTTTGCAAAAGGCACAGAGTGAAATGCTTGACTGGCATGACAGCGGCATGTCCATTATGGAAATGAGCCACCGCGGCAAACAGTTTATGTCTGTTTATGAGCAGGCAGAATCAGCCCTGCGCCGCTTAATGAATATTCCTGAAAATTACAAGGTACTGTTTCTGCAAGGGGGTGCCAGTTCCCAGTTTGCGATGATCCCGATGAACCTGCTGCGTGGCAAGACCAGCGCTGCCTATATCAATACCGGTGCCTGGTCAAAAAAAGCCATTGCAGAGGCTAAACGTTACGCAACGGTGCATATCGCCGCAAGCACTGAAGATAACAAATTTTGCAGTGCGCCTACTGCGGATCAGATAGACTTGCCTGCCGAATCGGCTTATTTGCATTACACACCCAATGAAACAATAGGCGGTGTAGAGTTTTCCTATGTACCGGACAGTGGTGACATACCGCTGGTAGCAGATCTGTCGTCAACGATATTATCCCGCCCCATAGATGTATCAAAATTTGGTCTGATTTATGCTGGCGCACAAAAGAATATTGGACCGGCTGGCCTGACAGTCGTTATCGTTCGCGATGATCTGATCGGCCAGACACTGGATGGCACGCCTACCATGTTTGACTACAAGACCCATGCCGATAACGGGTCTATGTACAACACACCACCTACTTATGGCCTGTATCTCGCTGGCCGGGTATTTGAGTGGCTGGAGCAACTGGGTGGTCTGTCGGCCATGGCAGAGATCAATGAGCGCAAGGCGAACAAGTTGTACGCCGCTATTGACGGCTCGGATTTCTATAGCAATCCGGTTGCCAAAGATTGCCGCTCCTGGATGAATATTCCTTTTACCCTGGCCAATGCAGAACTGGATGGTTTGTTTCTTGAGCAGGCGAACGCAGCAGGGCTGGTGACATTAAAAGGACACCGGTCCGTGGGTGGTATGCGCGCCAGTATCTACAATGCCATGCCAGAGGCCGGGGTTGATGCCCTGATTTCCCTGATGGCAGAGTTTGAACAAAAACATGCCTGACCAGCCTGTTGCTGGCGGCGTTGTACGGTTATACCCATAACAATATTCAGTACATTACAGTTACATAAGGTCAAAGAAAACACATGCATAAAGTGCTTACGCTTAACAATATATCCGTTGCTGGCCTCGAGCGTCTTCCCCGTGACCAATATGAAGTCGCCTCCGAGATTCAGAAACCGGATGCCATATTACTTCGCTCCTATAAAATGCATGACATGGAAATGCCGGCCAGCCTGAAAGCGGTGGGCCGCGCAGGTGCCGGTGTCAATAATATACCGGTAGACACACTGAGCGCGCTAGGTGTTCCTGTGTTTAATGCGCCGGGTGCCAATGCCAATGCAGTGAAGGAACTGGTTATCGCCGGGATGCTGCTCGCGTGCCGTAATATTTGTCAGTCATGGGAATTTGCACGTAATCTTGAAGGTGCCGATGAAGAAATAGGCAAGCAGGTCGAAGCGGGTAAAAAGAATTATATCGGTTTCGAGTTACCAGGAAGAACACTGGGTGTCATCGGTCTGGGTGCAATTGGTGTACAGGTCTGTAATGCGGCACTTAAGCTGGGCATGAACGTGATTGGTTTTGATCCACAAATTACGGTTGAACGGGCATGGCAACTTTCTTCTGATGTGCAACAGGCTAACAGTGTAGATGATCTGTTGACTAAAGCTGATTTTGTCACCTTTCATGTGCCGCTGATTGATGCAACGAAAAATCTGATTAATGAAGATCGTCTGGCGATTATGAAAGACAACGTGGTTATTCTAAATTTTGCCCGCAATGGAATTGTTGACGATAATGCCGTATGCAAGGCGATGGATGATGGCAAGGTTTATGCTTATGTCTGTGACTTTCCGAGTAACCAGCTTAATGCACATGCGCGCGTCATTGCATTACCGCATCTGGGTGCATCGACCCGTGAGGCTGAGGAAAATTGTGCGATCATGGTCGCCGACCAGGTTAAGGATTATCTGGAAAATGGCAACATCCATAATTCGGTTAATTTCCCGGAATTACGTATGTCACGTAATGGTGACTACCGTTTGTGCCTGGTTAACGCCAATGTTCCCAATATGCTTGGTCAGATATCAACAGAACTGGCCAATGCCGGACTGAATATTGTTGATATGTTAAACAAGTCGCGAGGAGACCTGGCCTATACAGTTGTTGATGTCGACAAGGAAATCCCATCATCAGCGATTGATACCCTGCAGGCTATTGAAGGTGTACTGGCCGTTCGTTCGCTATGACAGTAAAAGATCCGTTACAGGCAATACGTCAGCGTATAGATGAGCTGGATCAGCAGATCCAGGCGCTCATCAATGAACGTGCGAGCTGTGCTCAGGAGGTCGCCCGGATCAAGCAAAAGACAGACCCGGATAATCAGGATGGCTACTACCGCCCCGAACGCGAAGCCCAGGTATTGCGTACGATACAGGAGCGTAACAAGGGACCGCTGAGTAATGAAGAAATTGCGCGCCTGTTTCGTGAAATTATGTCAGCCTGTCTGGCTCTGGAAGAACCACTGACAATTGCGTTTCTGGGGCCGGAAGGGACCTTTACCCAGGCGGCTGCCTACAAACACTTCGGTCATTCGGTCAAGACCCTGTCACTGGCAGCAATAGACGAAGTCTTTCGTGAGGTGGAGGCGGGTGCCGCGCGCTACGGAGTTGTGCCGGTTGAGAACTCAACGGAAGGGGTGATTAATCATACCCTGGATATGTTTATGCAGTCGCCGCTACAAATCTGTGGCGAGGTTGAGTTGCGTATCCACCATAATCTGATTGCTATCAACGCTGACATCAGAAAAATAAAGCGGGTCTATTCACATCAACAGTCTCTAGCGCAGTGCCGTGAGTGGCTGGATGCCAAACTGCCGGGTGTAGAACGTGTTGCGGTAAGCAGTAATGCAGAGGCAGCACGACTGGCAAGTGAAGACAAGGAAGGCGCTGCTATCGCGGGCGAAACAGCAGCCGAAATATACAAACTGATGATCCTGGTTAGCAATATCGAAGATGACCCGGATAATACCACGCGTTTTCTGATTATCGGGAACCAGCGTGTTGCGGCCAGTGGTCATGACAAGACCAGCCTGATACTGTCTGTTAACAATCACTCAGGTGCCCTGCAGAAATTATTGCTACCGTTTCAGCAGCATGACATCAGCATGACAAAAATAGAATCCCGCCCGTCAAGAAGAGGGATGTGGGATTATGTTTTTTTTGTCGATGTAGAAGGCCACCGGGATGATGAAGGTGTAAAGAAGGCACTGGATCAGTTGCAGGAAAATTCATCTCTGCTCAAGATACTGGGCTCTTATCCCTGCGCTGTGCTTTGACAGAAAAGCCGTAAACAGGACGTCGTTATGTCAGATTATCCAGCCGAAATCCTGCAACAGGCCCTGCCGGGTGTGCAGAGACTACAGCCCTATCAACCAGGCAAACCGGTTAGTGAGCTGGAGCGTGAGCTGGGCCTGTCGGATATCATTAAGCTGGCATCAAATGAAAACCCGCTTGGTGCCAGTCCGGCAGCTTTGTCTGCAGCACGCGCGGCGCTGGATGCGTTACACCGATATCCAGACGGCAATGGCTTTGCGTTACGCCAGGCGCTGGCACAGCAACATGATCGCGATATCGACTGGATAACCCTGGGTAACGGTTCCAACGATGCGCTTGAGTTGATTGCACGCGTATTTCTGGGGCCGGGTCGTAATGCGGTTTTTTCTGAACATGCCTTTGCGGTATATCCGATAGTCACCTGCGTCTGCGGTGCACAAGCTCGCGTAGCAACGGCGATACCTGCCGGTCAGGATCAGGCCTATGGACATGATCTGCAGGCCATGGCCGCCCAGGTCAATGAAGATACAGCAGTTGTTTTTATTGCCAACCCGAATAACCCGACCGGAACCTGGTTGGCCAGCGGGCCGCTAAAATCATTTATTGGGGATCTGGATCCACGCATTATCGTGGTGGTAGATGAGGCATATTTTGAATATGTCGATCAGCCGGACTATCCTGACACTTCCTTATGGCTTGATGAATTCCCTAACCTGATCGTGACACGTACTTTTTCCAAGGCACATGGTCTGGCTGCGTTACGAATTGGCTGTGCACTGGCCAGGCCCCCGCTGACCGATTTACTTAACCGTGTACGGCAGCCTTTTAATTGCAATGCCATCGCCCAGGCCGCTGCACTGGCATCTCTGAAAGATACGGTGCACATACAAAACAGCGTGCGCAGCAATAAGGCCGGGCTGGCACAACTGGGGCAGTCGCTGTCTGACAGAGGTCTGGATTTTATACCCTCAGTAGGTAACTTCATCAGTTTTCATCCGGGGGTCGCTCAGGGTACAGGCCGGGGGTTTGATGGTCAGACGGTCTATGAGGCCTTGTTAAGAGAGGGGGTGATTGTGCGGCCAGTGGGCAATTACGGATTACCTGATTATCTGCGCGTTACCGTCAGTACCCAGGCTGAGAATAATCGTTTTATAACGGCACTGGATCATGTGCTGGACAAGGCCAGAGCCGTTAAATGAGGCTGGCAGGGAGACAAATGCATGATCAATAAACTGTGCATAATCGGTGTTGGCCTGATCGGTGGGTCACTGTCCCGGGCCTTGCGTAAACAGGGCTATTGTAAACACGTTACCGGATGCAGTCGTGATGCCAGTCACTTACAACGTGCAGTTGAGTTGGGCGTTATCGATGATTATGACACCGACATAACGAAAGCCGTCCAGGGTGCTGACATGATCGTGGTGGCGGTACCACTGGGTGCGATGCAGGCCGTTTTTACTGCTATGCGACCGGCGCTGGCTGAGCATGTGGTGATTACCGATGTCGGCAGTAGCAAGGCCAGCGTGGTCGAGGCAGCCAAAGCGGGTCTGGTAGAACGTTACCAGGATTTTGTGCCCGGTCACCCGATAGCGGGTACCGAGAAAAGTGGTGTCGAGGCTTCGTTCAGCGAACTGTTTCTTCAGCGCAAGGTCATACTGACCCCGATAGCAGAGACCCGACCCGAGGCTGTTGAGGCAGTACGTACTATGTGGCAGACCGCGGGGGCAGAGGTAGTGGCCCTTGAGGTTTCGCACCATGATGATGTATTGGCCGCAACCAGCCATTTGCCACATGTGCTGGCCTTTACTCTGGTTGAATCCATGGCGCAAATGGGTGACCGCGACGAGATTTTCCAGTATGCTGCCGGCGGTTTCAGGGACTTTACCCGCATAGCCTCCAGTGATCCGGTGATGTGGGCGGATATTTGTCTGGCCAATCATGATGCGTTGCTGGCAGCCGTAACAGGCTTTCAGGCCGATCTGGATAAGCTGCACAGTGCCATCGAGCGGGGTGACCGGCAGGCGTTGATGGATTTGTTCACCCGTGCCAAGCAAGCGCGTGATCGCTATGCTGAAGGGCAGACTGAACAATGATTAATCAGGTATAGACATCTTATGTCTGGACAAACACAGCTTGTTTTTACGGTTACACCCGGCTCCCGTCTGCAAGGGCAGATACAGGTGCCCGGTGACAAGTCTATTTCACACCGCTCGGTCATGTTTGGTGCCCTGGCAGAAGGGACGACTGAGATCAGCGGATTTCTGCAAGGGGACGACAGCCTCGCCACCTTGCAGGCCTTCCGAGCCATGGGCGTACAGATTGATGGCCCGGAACAGGGCAGGGTAAGTGTTCACGGTGTGGGTATGCATGGCTTGCAGGCACCGTCAGGCGAACTGGATCTGGGTAACTCCGGCACTTCAATGCGCTTGCTTAGTGGGTTACTGGCAGGTCAGGCCTTCGACGTAACCCTGACCGGCGATGCCTCCCTGTCTGGCCGGCCTATGCAACGGGTACTGAACCCGCTGGCGCAAATGGGGGCTGATATCCATAGCGATGAAGGCGGTACGGCACCACTGCGTATCAAGTCCGGTGCGGCGTTGAAAGGCATAGACTATACATTACCCATGGCCAGCGCCCAGGTTAAGTCCTGCCTGTTACTGGCAGGCATGTACGCCGAGGGTGAGACCTGCGTTACGGAACCTGCGCCTACGCGTGATCATACTGAACGTATGTTGCAGGGGTTTGGTTATAGCATCGAGCGTCACGGAGCCAAGGTATGTTTGCGTGGTGGTGGCAGCCTGAAGGCATGCCAGATTGAGGTACCTGCCGATATTTCATCAGCTGCCTTTTTTCTGGTTGGTGCCAGTATAGCGCCCGGATCAGAGCTCACCCTGCAGGGAGTGGGTATCAACCCGACCCGTATCGGCATTATCGACATCCTGCGTTTGATGGGCGCTGATATTCAGCTGGAAAATGAGCGCGAAACGGGTGGTGAGCCGGTAGCCGACATCAAGGTACGGTCTGCCCGCCTCAGCGGAATTCATATACCGGAGCATCTGGTGCCACTAGCGATAGACGAATTTCCTGCTATTTTTATCGCAGCAGCCTGTGCAGAAGGCGAGACCGTACTGACCGGTGCCGAAGAGCTGCGAGTGAAAGAAAGTGATCGTATTCAGGTGATGGCTGACGGGCTACAAACACTGGGTATCGATGTGCGACCCACGGCGGACGGGATCGTGATACAGGGTGGCACACTGCAATCAGGCCAGGTGAACAGTCATGGCGATCATCGCATTGCGATGTCGTTTGCGATGGCGGCGCTACGGGCAGCCGGACCCATTGAGATACAGGATTGCGCCAATGTTAACACCTCGTTTCCGGGGTTTACAGAGCTGGCTGCAGGGGCTGGCCTGGGTATTTCGCAGGCCTGACGCAATTGAGGCCACCCAACTCGATATCACGGCTGACATAAAAACAACACAACTATTGAATCCATATTAATTCGGGTTGTCTGACAACCTGATTGAGCAGTTACAGGATGTTTATCATGAATCAGATTATTGTTCCGGTTATTACCATCGATGGCCCAGGCGGATCCGGTAAGGGCACCATATCGCGCCTGGTTGCGCAGCAGCTTGGCTGGCAACTGCTCGATAGCGGTGCACTGTACCGGCTATTGGCGCTGGCGGCCAAAACACACCATATTGAGCTGGACAATGATCAGGCGCTGGAAACGCTGGCGGCGCATCTGGATGTGCAGTTTTCAGGTGAAAATGAAGATGAGACACGCATCCTGCTCGAAGGTGAGGATGTCAGCCAGATCATCAGGACGGAACAATGCGGTGTGGCGGCCTCACGCGTGGCGGCCCTGCCGCGAGTACGCGAGTCACTACTGGCGCGCCAGCGGGCCTTCCGCGAGCTGCCCGGCCTGGTAGCCGACGGACGCGACATGGGCACCGTGATATTCCCGGATGCGCTGGTCAAGATATTCCTCACCGCCAGCCCGGAAGCACGTGCCGAAAGACGATATAAACAGTTGAAAGAAAAAGGAATCAGTGCTAATCTTGCCGATCTTTCCCGTGACATACGGGAACGGGATGAGCGCGATGCCAATCGGGCTGTTGCACCGCTAAAACCGGCAGATGATGCCATCATACTCGATAGTACGCAGATGGATATTGAAGCCGTGCTGAAACAGGTGATGGATCTGGTCAGTCAGCGTCAGCAACAACGTACAGCGTGACCCGAAAAAAGTAATCAACACA
>DRJJ01000124.1 GCA_011052255.1 Gammaproteobacteria bacterium
AACTTGTAAATGATCGTTCGAGCTCGGTCAGTGATATTGCCGGATTAATTGAAACCGACCCAGCCCTGACCATACGTCTGCTCAGACTGGTCAACAGTTCGTACTACGGCTTTGACTCCAGCATTGATACCGTATCACGCGCTATCAGCCTGATCGGTACCTGTGAACTACGCGATCTGGCCCTGGCCACCGCCACAGCAAACTCTTTTAACAGGCTGGACAAGCATTTACCCGACATGCGCCAGTTTCAGCACCATAGCCTGTATACCGGCCTGTGCGCCAGGCTACTGGCCGAGCAATGCGGTCAAACCAGAACAGAAAATTTCTTTGTCAGCGGCCTGCTGCATGACATTGGCAAGTTACTGCTCTATCTGACCATGCCCGAATGCTGCAACCGTATCCATGAATGCGCAATGGCCAGTGATGCCATTCCGTATCTACTGGAGCATGAAGAACTGGGATACTCCCATGCCGAAATCGGAGGCATGCTGGCCGAACAATGGCACTTACCCGATAACCTTGTTAATGCCATCCGTCATCACCACGAACCGGTACACACCCGACGCTACCAGCTGGATGCAACCATCATTCACGTTGCCAATTTTATCGCCCACTCTATGGATCCCGAAGACAGCCTTTATGCTACCAATGTCACGCCCCTGGACCCGGAATCATGGAACACACTAAACCTGCAGCCTGATGTAATTGATACCGTTATGGAAAAATCAGGCCAGTTGTTTAGCGAGATGCAAAAGGCCCTGTTCCCGCAACTACAGGCCGCTTAAGGAATCACGAATTAATTCAGGTTCCACGTGCAAAACATAAGCCGAACTGTTAGCTACCGAAATAACCGTTTATCAGGTCTTCATTGCCGTACTTACCCGTTGCAATCGAGCAAGAACTTCCTCACCCAGGACTTTTAATTCTTCTCGTTGCACCAGACCGAGCACAGTACTCGGATTCATGAAACTAACAATAACACTACCATCGTCTTCTTCCCGTACCACCACATTACAAGGCAACAGCAAGCCTACATCCGCCTCGGCTTCAATCGCCTGATTGGCCAGCACCGGATTACAGGCACCCAGGATCTTGTACGGACGCCTGTCGATATCCAGCTTCTTTTTTAGCGTCGCCGCCACATCAATTTCAGTTAACACGCCGAAACCTTCTTTCTGTAGTTCCTCGGTAACCCGGACTACAGCTGCCTCAAAATTGTCGTTTACTTTTACATTAAAGCCATACATGACTTATTCACTCCGTAATATAAATATCTCACCAGCCACAATACTACCGCTGCGGGGCTATTATAGCCTTGCTCCAAACATAACTATACAGGTGGAATACCACGATCCGCACCTGGCTTGAAAGCCGCCGCGCTACCCGCTTACACCGCCATAAATAGTATTCCTGGTTACGGATAGCCTTATAATCGGCAATGTCATTAACCCTGTAAACAATATTACCTATTAATTCAATATCTTAATATATCATAAGTATTTACTTATGATAATAGTCATTATTATTTAATGTTATTTAAGCTTATACCTGTCTATAGTTCACAGCCTGATAGCGGCATGCCTGCAAGCAGGCTGAATCCCGTATACAAGAATTTCATTATCTGAGAGGAACGTAGTCATGGCTTTAGACCAATCCGCACGTTATTCAGACCTGAGTCTGAAAGAAGATGACCTGATTGCAAACGGCAAACACATGCTGGTTGCTTACCACATGGAGCCACAGCCAGGCCATGCTTATCTGGAAGCAGCCGCTCACTTCGCTGCTGAGTCATCTACCGGTACCAATGTCGAAGTTTGCACCACAGACGACTTCACCAAGGGCGTCGATGCGCTGGTTTATGAGATTGACGAAGCCAACCTCGTCATGAAGATTGCCTACCCTAACGAATTATTCGACCGCAATGTCATTGATGGTCGCGCCATGATCGTTTCTTTCCTGACCCTGGTTATCGGTAACAACCAGGGCATGGGCGATATCAAGGAAGCCAAGATTTATGACTTCTTTGTGCCACCCAAAATGTTGCAGATATTCGATGGCCCGTCTATGGATATCTCTGATATGTGGCGCACCCTCGGTCGCCCACTGGTAGACGGCGGTTATATTGCCGGCACCATCATCAAGCCTAAACTGGGCCTGCGCCCGGAACCTTTTGCTGATGCGGCATACCAGTTCTGGCTCGGCGGCGATTTCATCAAAAATGACGAACCTCAGGGTAACCAGACTTTCTGCCCAATGAAAAAGGTTATGCCGCTGGTTGCTGATGCGATGGCACGTGCACAGGACGAAACGGGCGAAGCCAAACTGTTCTCGGCCAATATTACCGCTGATGACCATCACGAAATGTGTGCCCGTGCTGACTATGTACTGGAAACATTTGGTGAAAATGCAGCTCATGTTGCTTTCCTGGTTGACGGCTTCGTCGGCGGCCCGGGGATGATCACCACAGCACGTCGCAACTACCCAAACCAGTACCTGCACTATCACCGTGCGGGTCACGGCATGATCACGTCACCTTCAGCAAAACGCGGTTATGACGCTTATGTATTAGCCAAGATGTCACGTCTGCAGGGTGCTTCCGGTATCCACGTAGGCACCATGGGCTTCGGCAAAATGGAAGGTGGCAATGAAGACAAGCTGATCGCCTACATGATCGAGCGTGACGAGTGCCAGGGTCCGGTCTATTACCAGAAATGGTACGGCATGAAACCCGTGACACCCATTATCTCTGGTGGCATGAATGCCCTGCGTCTGCCTGGCTTCTTCGAAAACCTGGGTCATGGCAATGTTATCAACACCTCTGGTGGTGGTTCATACGGCCATATCGACAGCCCGGCTGCTGGTGCCAAGTCACTGCATCAGGCGTTTGAATGCTGGAAAGCGGGTGCTGACCCGATCGAATTTGCAAAAGAGCACAATGAGTTCGCTCGTGCATTCGAGTCCTTCCCTGGCGATGCAGACCAACTGTATCCTGGCTGGAGAGAAAAACTGGGCGTTCACAAGTAAGCGACTGTCCTGCTGAAAAAGACCCTCGCCATGTGCGGGGTTTTTTTTTCTATACAAAAACACCTGACCGGTATCAGAGCGACTCAACACGGAATCAGACCCATGACGACTATTGACATAGACCAGTATAAAATCAAGAACGAGCCTTTTTATTATGCCCAGCATGATGAAGTAGCGATGTACGAGGCCGCCTATACCTGCCGCATACCCGTCATGGTCAAGGGTCCAACGGGTTGTGGTAAATCGCGGTTTATAGAATACATGGCCTGGAAACTGGACAAACCGCTGATCACGGTAGCCTGTAACGAAGACATGACCGCGTCAGATCTGGTCGGGCGCTATTTACTGGATGCTAACGGCACACGCTGGCTGGATGGCCCGCTGACTGTAGCCGCACGTATAGGCGCGATCTGTTATCTGGATGAAATAGTAGAGGCACGACAGGACACCACTGTCGTCATTCATCCGCTGACCGACCACAGACGCACGTTGCCGCTGGACAAAAAAGGTGAGCAGGTCACCGCACACCCCGACTTCCAGCTGGTCATCTCGTATAACCCCGGTTACCAGAGCCTGATGAAAGACCTGAAGCAGTCCACCAAGCAGCGTTTTTCGGCACTTGATTTTGACTACCCGGATAGCAAGACTGAAACCACTATTCTACAAAAAGAGGCTGATATCAGTGAAGACATGGCCGATAAACTGGTCAAGATTGCGATCACGGCCAGAAATCTGAAAGGCCACGGTCTGGACGAAGGCATCTCAACACGTCTGCTGGTTTATGCGGCAAACCTGATCAACAACGGCATCAAACCCGGCCCCGCCTGTCGCATGGCCCTGGTACGTCCGATTACTGATGATGCCGATATCCGCGATACACTTGATCACGCAATAGACGCCGTATTTGCCTGACCAATATGTGTTTACACTGTTTCATTCCAATGTGACCCATGCCGTGAATCGCCACTATGAATTCTGAAGAACTGCAGGCTTATCGCGAAACACTGAAGTGCAGCTTCAAGGACCTGGATGCGGTCTTTGAGGATTGCATGATCGAGGCACTGTCTGAATTATCCGCGCAGGGGATAAAAGATTATCTGGAAGGCGCCTCACTGGTCTGTATGATTGGCCGCGGCTTTGAGCCGGTACTGGTCTACCTCGAAGAAATGCCGCAAATTGTTGCACGTCTGGGTGAACCTATACTGTGCAATATCTCGCAGTGCGTATGGAAAATGTCACGCACCCCTAACGGTAATTCAATCCTGCCTTTCCTGCAATCACTGCCCGAAGCTGCGCGCCGCCTCGGTAGTGAAGAGCAGATGCAACACTATATCGATGTGGTATTCGATCTGATGGAAAAAACCACCGGCTCGATTCATGGTTTTCATACCACCATCCCCAGTCCGGGACTACCGGATTTTCTTAATCAGGTTCCGTATCTGCTCAACCAGTTGTCCATCGAAGGGTTAAGGAACTGGGTTGAATACGGCGCCCGTAATTACAAGTCTAACCCTGATCGGCAGCGTGATTATTTCAGCCTGCAATCGGCCGATAGTCGTGCAATGATCCAGCGTGAACGTCATGGTACCCTGTTTGCGGATCATGAACGTAAACTTGATCTGTATCTACATGGTTTCTGGCAAGACCCGGAATACCTGGTTCCGTATTCGCTGGCCTTTGATGAGTTACGCAAACCCGTCCCCTACTATGACTCGCTGGGTATACGCATACCAGATGTTTACGATGACCGTGCAGGGATACGTGGCATCGATCGCTACCGTGCCGTACTGGCGCATATTGCCGCGCACCGGCGCTGGACCACGGCGCTGATTGCCGACAACCTCAGCCCGTTTCAGCGCATAGCCGTCGAGACACTGGAAGATTCACGTGTCGAACTGCTACTCATGCGTCGCTTTCCAGGCCTGCGCAAGACCTTTATGGCGCTGCACCCGATACCGGTAGAGGATGCCTGTGATTCCGAAAGTGAATCCTGCATACGACACCGGCTGGCCATGCTGTCTCGCGCGATACTCGATCCTGATCACAGCTATGCAAATTCTGATCTTCTCGATTGCGTGTCAAGCTTCCATGCCTTATTGACTGGCAGTGATTCCAGCACCAAAGAAATCTCAGACCTGGCCATTTCCTACATTGCGCGTACCCGCCGACAAAGCGACCTGCTACCAAACATACGCTTCGAAGACACCGAAATCGATTACCGTGA
>DRJJ01000125.1 GCA_011052255.1 Gammaproteobacteria bacterium
CGCCCAGATGATCTTCATCACCCAGAATGTCGGTCAGTACTGCGAATTTGTCACCATCCTTGATCAGACCCATTGCAACGCCGGCTACCGGTGCCTTGATCGGTACACCGGCATCCATTAATGACAGTGAGGTTCCGCAAACAGAGGCCATTGAGCTGGAGCCATTGGATTCGGTGATTTCTGATACCACGCGTACGACGTACGGGAATTCATCCATGGTTGGCATAACAGCCAGTACACCACGCTTGGCCAGTCGACCGTGGCCGATTTCACGGCGCTTGGGGCTGCCAACAAATCCGGTTTCACCTACGCAGAATGGCGGGAAGTTGTAATGCAGCATAAAGTTGTCTCTGTAGCTGCCACCCAGTGCATCAATGATCTGTGCATCACGTTCGGTACCCAGCGTGGTTACCACGATTGCCTGGGTCTCACCACGTGTAAACAGCGCTGAACCATGGGCGCGTGGCAATATGCCGGTACGCACGCTGATAGGACGTACGGTGCGGGTATCACGCCCATCTATACGGGGCTGACCTTCGAGGATGCGGCCGCGTACGATCTGTTTCTCTAACTTGCCGAAGGCACCCTGTACTTCTGCCTCTGAAAACTCTGCACTGTCGCCGCCTGACAGTTTTTCTACAACGGCTTTGCGTGCTGCGCTGACCATGTCCTGGCGCGTTAATTTTTCTGCTACATCATAGGCCGCTTCCAGGTCGGCCTTGCTGGCAGTCGTCACAGCCGATTCGGCCGCTTCGTTACCAGCCGGTGCCTGCCAGTCCCAGGATTCGGTACCCACTTCTTCAGCCAGCTCTTTAATCGCCTTGATGACTGCCTGGCCTTGCTCGTGGCCGTACATGACTGCGCCCAGCATGATTTCTTCAGACAGCTCTTTTGCTTCTGACTCCACCATTAATACTGCATGTTCGGTACCGGCGACCATCAGGTCCAGGTCTGATGTCTCCATTTCGGTGGCTGTTGGGTTTAGCAGGTAATTGCCATCTTTGTAGCCTACGCGTGCTGCCAGTATAGGACCATTGAAAGGCATGCCTGATATCGCCAGTGCTGCTGATGCGCCAATCATTGACGGTATTTCTGTGTCAATTTCAGGGTTCAGTGACATAACGGTAATGATGACCTGCACTTCATTTTTGAAACCTTTTGGAAACAGCGGACGTATCGGGCGATCGATTAAACGTGATGTCAGTGTCTCACCTTCGCTCGGACGACCTTCACGACGGAAGAAACCGCCTGGAATCTTGCCGGCGGCGTAGGTTTTTTCCTGATAGTTGACGGTCAGAGGAAAAAAGTCGCGTCCTTCGTCTGCTGTTTTCATACCAACAGCTGTCACCATGACAACGGTGTCTGACATGTTAACCAGCACTGCGCCGGATGCCTGTCGTGCAATCTCTCCGGTTTCAATGGTTACGGTATGTTCACCATACTGAAAGGTCTTTTTAATGGCTGCCACGGATAGTTACCTGTTTTGTTATTTAGTGAGGTGGGAACGAAGGGTTAACGACGCAAGCCAAGACGCTTGATCAGATCCTGGTATCGAGGTGCGCTCTTCTTCTTCAGATAGTCCAGCAATTTACGGCGCTGGTTAATCATACGCAGCAAACCACGACGTGAATGGTGGTCGTGTTTGTGAGTACCGAAATGATCGGTCAGGTGGTTAACGCGCGTGGTCAGCAACGCGACCTGCACTTCCGGTGATCCGGTATCAGTCGCTTCGCGCTGATATTCCTTGACCACTACACTTTTCTGTTCTGCACTGAGTGACATGTAAACTCCTGAGTTCTAACTACCAGTAAATTCAAGTCGCACATTGTACCTATGCACGCCTCCAGTAACAAGCTAACAACGCAAAAAAGACTATACAGATCAGCCTTTTCCTGCCCCAAACAAACGCCGCGGGGCGACCATACCGTCTTCCTGTATTTCACCCACGCCGATAAACTGGAACTGTGGGTTAAACAGGCGTACCAGACCCTCTGTCGGGCTTTGTTTGACCAGCACTGGCTGCCCCTGACGTAGATAATATGTAGCATCTTCAGTAAGTTGCACATCAGGCCAGGCACCCAGTGCCGATTCTACCGAATGCATCAACTTATCCAATTCAGCATAACCACCGCGTGTTTCGCGGTCTGCCTGCTCCATTTCGCGTAAGACATCCAGCGTAATCATCCCGGCCGGATCCTGATAAGCGCCGACAGCCAGACGTCGAAGTTGAATCACATGTGCCCCGCAACCTATTGATTCTCCAATATCTTCAACAAGTGTGCGTACATAGGTGCCTTTTGTACAATGAACTTCCAGTTCAAGCTCATCTTTGTTCAGCGATAGTAATGATAACTCATAAATAGTTACCGACCTGGCCTGGCGTTCAACTTCAATGCCCTGACGCGCAAGATTATACAGCCGCTCGCCATTATGTTTTAGTGCTGAATGCATCGGCGGGATTTGCTCTATGTCGCCGCGATATTGATCGAGTACGGCTTCCAATCCGTCATGATCCAGTTCAGGAACTGAACGCTGCTCCAGTATGTCGCCTTCAGAGTCTGCTGTGGTGGTTTTTATTCCCAGCTTGCAGGTCACTGTGTAGCGCTTGTCGGCATCCAGTAAAAAACCGGACACCTTGGTCGCATCCCCGAAACAAATCGGCAACATACCGGTCGCCAATGGGTCCAGACTACCAGTGTGACCCGCTTTACGAGCGAAAAACAGCTGTTTGACTTCCTGTAATACCTTGTTTGAGGTCATTCCTCCTGGTTTGTCCAGCAGCAATATACCTGTGACATTTCGGCCTTTTTGTCGACGTGCCATTTGTACCTGTCTCAGTAAGTTAACGAATAGTTTGCAACAATCAGCATCAGAAACCCGGACTCAGCTGGATTCCGGATCGTCATCTGCCTGATCATCTTCTGCCACGGGGAAAGGATCAGCATTTCTGAGTAATGAGTCGATTCGCGCGCCACGATCGATTGATTCATCATAAAGAAACTTTAATTCAGGTATTATGCGCAATTTCATACGACGTCCAATTTGTGAACGTAAATAACCTGCCATTTTATTCAATATAGAAAGTGAAACTTCGCGGCTTTCGGGCTCACCCATGACCGTAATGTATACCTTGGCATAACTCATATCTCGCGACACATCTACGTGATTAACCGTAACCATGCCCAGCCGGGGATCGCGCACCTCGGAACGAATCAGTTCCGCCAGGTCACGCTGGATCTGTTCACCTACACGTCGGGTACGACTGAATTCAGCAGGCATAGTGTGCCAGGCTCCCTGTTAGCATGTACTTACAAGGTACGTGCAACGGTAACGCGCTCATAGACTTCAATCTGGTCACCCGCTGTAACATCATTATAGTTTTTAACGCCAATCCCGCATTCCACACCTGACCGTACTTCGTTTACATCATCTTTAAATCGACGCAACGACTCCAACTCACCCTCGTAGACAACCACGTTATCGCGCAAAACACGTATCGGGGCAGAACGCTTGATCATACCTTCTGTCACCAGACAGCCGGCAATAGCGCCCAGCTTGGGGGAACGGAAGACATCACGCACCTCAGCCAGACCAATAATTTCTTCCTTATACTCCGGAGCCAGCATGCCACTGAGTGAGCTTTTCACTTCTTCGATCACATCGTAAATGACGCTGTAATAATGTAAATCTACGCTTTCTTCCTCGATAACCCGTTTGGCCGCGGCATCGGCACGTACATTAAAGCCGATCAGAACCGCTTCGGATGCGACCGCCAGGTTGACGTCGGTTTCGTTAATGCCACCGATGCCACTGGCGACGATTTTGACTGCCACTTCGTCTGTAGACAGACGAGTAAGCGCATCCGTTAGCGCCTCGAGTGAACCCTGTACATCTGCCTTCAGTATCACATTAAGCTCGCTGAGTTTGCCACCTTCCATTTGTGCAAACATATTCTCGAGCTTGGCTGCCTGCTGACGAGCCAGTTTGGCATGCCTGGATTTTTCCTGTCTGAAACTGGCCACTTCACGCGCCTTGCGTTCATCTGCCACAGCGATAGCTTCGTCGCCGGCATTCGGTGTGCCGGACATACCCAGAATCTCAACCGGGATAGAAGGGCCTGCATGTTCTATCTGTTTACCTTTCTCATCCAGCATGGCGCGTACACGGCCATATTCATTACCGAGCAGAACGATATCCCCTTTGTGCAAGGTGCCGCTTTGTATCAGTACCGTTGCGACCGGACCACGCCCCTTGTCAAGACGTGACTCAACCACCACGCCCTTCGCCGGTGCATCAACCGGCGCCTTCAGTTCCAGAATTTCGGCCTGCAGTAAAATCGCGTCAAGCAGGTCATCAACACCTTCACCTGTTTTTGCCGACACCGGCATAAACATGACATCACCGCCCCAGTCTTCCGGTACGACTTCTTCTGCCACCAACTCCTGTTTTACCCGGTCGAGCTGGGCATCTTCCTTATCTATCTTGTTAATGGCTACAACCAGAGGTACCCCTGCTGCCTTGGAATGCTGTATGGCCTCTTTTGTTTGTGGCATAACACCATCGTCTGCCGCAACCACCAAAATCACCAGATCGGTAACCTTTGCCCCGCGTGCTCGCATGGCCGTAAAGGCGGCATGGCCAGGAGTATCTATAAAGCAGATCATGCCCTTGTCGGTTTCGACGTGATACGCACCTATGTGCTGGGTAATACCGCCTGCTTCGCCATCGGCGACGCGGCTATCACGAATATAGTCCAGTAACGATGTTTTACCGTGGTCGACATGACCCATAATGGTGACTACGGGAGATCGTGGTAGCAGTTCCGCATCGGTTTCCTCAACACTAATCACTTCTGTCTCGACTGCATTCTCATTCAGCAACTTGACATTGTGACCCATCTCTTCAACCACTACGGAGGCTGTTTCCTGGTCAAGCACCTGATTGATCGTCACCATACTGCCAAGATTCATCATAATCTTGATGACCTCACCAGCTTTGACAGACATCTTTTGTGCCAGATCACCTACTGTTATCGATTCAGGGATGGCTACATCACGCACGATCGGTGCTGTCGGTTTTTCAAATCCATGCTCACCACCAGTAGCGATCTGGCGTGTATGGGTTTTTCTTTTCTTGTTACGACGGCCACTCTTGTCTGTGGAAACATGAAGTTCTGCACGGCCATAACGTGTGGTTTTATCAGAGCGCTTGCCCTTCCTGTCTGTGCGTTTTTCTGCTGCCTGCTGTGAAGCAATATCCTGCTTTGGCTTATCTGCTGATTTGACTACCGGTTTTTTGTCTGGTGTAGCAGCCTCCTTGCGTGTAAGTTCCTGCTGGCGTTTTTCTTCTGCCAGTCGCGTTTCTTCCTCAGCCTTTAAGCGAGCCTCTTCTTCTTCACGTGCACGCTTGTCTTCTTCAGCCTGTTTACGTTCTGCCGCTTCCCTGACGACCGCTTCTTCTGCTGCAAGACGCTGTTCTTCTTCCTGACGCACCTGTTCACGCTTGCGATTCTCTTCATCAATCACGTCACCGCGTTTGACATAAGTGCGCTTTTTTCGCACTTCTACGCTAACGCTTTTTCCTCTTCCCTGGCGGGAAGACACATGAAGCTCGCTCTTGGTTCTTCTGCGCAGTGTAATTTTCTTCGGACCACTACTTTCTTCTTCAGCATCAGCATCAGCATCAGCATCAGCATCAGCATCTGCATCTGCATCTGCATTGGTATTGGTATTGGCACCTGAAGCATGCTTTTTACGCAAATGCTCAAGTAATTGCATTTTCTGATCATCATTAATTGAGTCAGTTTCTTTCCCTGCTGGCAACCCGGCCTCACCCAGTTGTACGATCAGGCGCTCGACGGGAATACCCACCACTTCAGCGAATTGTTTTACTGTTACCTCTGACATTAATGTCCCCTAATCAGTCTGCCTTTACAGGCATCACCAATATTTACGTCTGTAATAATAATCGCCATATCCACTATGCCGTTGTATCGGATACGTATCAGCCCTGTTCCTGGGCTTCCTCAGTAAACCAGTGTTCGCGTGCCTTGATAATCATGGCCGCTGCGCGATCCTGCTCCATCGCATGAATATCAAGCAATTCATCTGTAGCCAGACCCGCAAAATCATCCAGCGTCAGGATCTTGTTTTTGAGCAGAGCCTTCGCCAGTTCTTCATCCATACCTTCCAGCTCTTTCAATTCCTGCTCAAGCTCAGCACCTTCAACTACTTCTTCGGCAACAATGGCCTGCGTTAACATCACGTCACGTGCCCGGTTACGTAATTCTTCTACTATCGCCTCATCAAACTCTTCAATATCAGCCAGTTCGGATGCAGGCACGTATGCAATCTCTTCAATCGTCGTGAATCCTTCCTGCGCCAGGATAGTAGCAACCTCTTCATCAACGTCTAGCTGTTTAACAAAGTTCTTCTGGAATTTTTCCAGCTCGGCCTCTGACTTGGTCTCGGCATCACTTTCAGACATCACATTCAGCACCCAGTCGGTCAATTCACTTGCCAGCTTCACGTTTTGTCCGCCACGCCCGATTGCCTGTGAAAGCTGATCGTCGGCCACTGCAATGTCCATTGATTCACTGTCTTCATCAACCATTATGGATTCCACCTCAGCCGGTGACATCGCATTGATAACAAACTGTGCCGGATTTTCATCCCACAGGATTATATCGACGCGTTCTCCTGATAATTCGTTGGAGATAGTCTGGACGCGTGATCCTCGCATGCCGACACAGGCTCCGATTGGATCGATGCGGCTATCATTTGATTTAACCGCTATCTTGGCTCGCAGGCCCGGGTCACGGGATGCGCCCATAATATTGATAAGGTCCTGCCCTACCTCCGGTACTTCGAGTTTAAATAATTCGATCAAAAACTCGGGGCGTGTGCGGCTGATGAACAATTGCGGTCCACGCGTCTCGGAAGAAACCTCATATAAGTAGCCGCGCACACGATCACCCGGTCGCAGGGCTTCACGTGGTATGAGTTCTTCCCGATAGATGATGGCCTCGGTACGTCCACCCAGATCGATGTAAACGTTACCTCTTTCCATACGCTTAACCACGCCGGTAACCAGCTCTCCAACACGATCCTCATACGCTTCGATAATTTGTTTGCGTTCTGCTTCACGCACTTTCTGCACAATGACCTGTTTTGCTGTCTGGGCTGCAATACGGCCAAAATCAACATTATCGATCTGCTCTTCTGTGTAGTCGCCTATCTCTTTATCAGGCTCGTCAATCTGTACGGCTGACAGCGACATCTGGCGTAATGGAAATTCCATTGGTTCATCATCTGCTATAGCCTCCCAGCGACGGAAGGTTTCATAGTCACCGGTCTCGCGATCAATCTTCACAGCTACTTCGATGTCTTTACCGCTTTTCTTGCGCGCCGAAGAGGCCAGTGCGGCCTCGATCGCCTCAAATATGATTTCCTTGTCCACGCCTTTCTCATTGGAAACGACATCGACAACCAGTAATATCTCTTTGTTCATGCTCAGTGCCTCCGACCAGCTGACTGAAATTCAGGTACTAGCCGTGCTTTTTCAATTGCATTAACAGGTAGTCGGCAAGTCTCACCATCGACAGACAGCAACACATCCTGACCCTCCAGACCCAGCAATTCGCCAGTAAACTTTTTTCTGCCGTCCTGGGGTGCATAAAGCTTTACGCGCGCCCGGTGTCCGGCAAACCGCTCGAAATGTTCGGCTTTAAATAACAGCCGATCCATTCCTGGCGATGATACTTCCAGTGAGTAGTGACCCGGAATAGGGTCCTCTACATCCAGCACACCGGATATCTGATGGCTGACACGCGTACAATCTTCCAGCTGGATACCGTCTTCGCTGTCGATGTAGACTACTAACACACTGTTTTTACTGCTTTTTGTAAATTCTGCACCAACAAACTCATAACCCATTGCAGTAATAACGGGCCCTATAATATCTTCCAGTTTATCGGGTAATCGACTCATTGCATCATCGCCAAAAACAAAAAAAGGGCCGATGGCCCATTTCCAGTACTACGGAAATTGTAAAAGACGTATTATAACCCCAACCTTCCTGGCTTGCCAACAATCCATAGCCGTAAATGCTGAATAAGACTATCTTTTTCAGTGATTATCCGAATCCCAGCCCGCTTTCCACTCTTGCATCGGCATGATCACTGGCTGGCGTCCGTTTTCATAAAACCAGGAGTCTACTGCATACAGCGCCCCGGACTGCTGGTCTTTGATAACTGCGGTTGTATGCGGCCAGGAAATGATTGAAGGATAACGTGTGCGCCGGTCTTCAATGCTATGCCAGTGGATCAGGCCATCAGATACCATCATGCGCAGGTAACTGGTGGTATTGGTTGATTCGTCGATACAGTCCATCTGGCCGTCACTGAACAGGCCTTCGAGATTTTTCCCCTTATCCCGGTCTGTACCTGTCTTGCGTCCAACCAGTTGTTCCATTTGGGCAATCGCTTTGGCGATACTTGATCGCTCTTGTTCAGGCGTAGTGGCAGGCGGGTTAAACAGCGTCTGGATACCCGACCATTCCGCAGCAGATAATGACTGCGTGACGACTGTGTCACAGCTGTGGTTATAACAGACTGAAAACCGTGCTCTGTCAGGACTGGTAATAATGTCATCGCGCACGAAGACTTCGGCATAGGACTGTGACGCCGTCAGTAACCAGACTGCAAAGGTTATCACGGCAGCAATTGTTGATGGTGTCATCATGTTCTCATACTGCAGAGACTGCTCCACCTACCCAGGCCTCCAGTGCATCCAGTATCTTCCAGGCCGCAGCATCGCCTTCATGTTGTACACGCAACTGCGCAATCTGCCTGCCATATTCATCCATGGTGATACTGCCTCCACCGTCTGCGTCATATAAGCGATGTTGGCAAAAATTCTGCCAGCGCTGACTTTCCTGCTCGGATAAATTTTCCGGCCATTTACGTGCCCGATAACGAAACAGAAGCTCCGGCAGACGTTTATCTTTAAATTCTAATTGCTTCTGCGCCAGCTCCTGTGCCGACAGGCTGCGCACCTTGTCCAGCATGTCACGGTCTGTATCACCGAGAAAACCATCATACAGGGCCAGATCGACATCATTTGCCGGGCTAAATTCCCGGCTACCATATGCCCTGGCTATACGCTGTATAAAGGCATCATTGTTGTTCACGATCTGCCTGTGTCGATTGCAGGCTTCTATATCTATAGATATACGCCGGGCTGAGGCCTGATCGAGTGTTGCTTGCGGAGCCAGTGCCGGACACTTGTTGATTTTCAGCGATTTGACCGGCAAGCGCTGCTGACCTTCTGGCAGGTCTGCCGATTTTGTAAACAGGCGCTCACTCAGTGTTTGCTGATCCAGCTCAAGGAATGGAGTCGGGTCCACACGTAAATCATAAACCAGTATGCTGTTTTTATTACCTGCTTCGCGTAGCAATGGTATGACCAGGGTGGTGCAGCCATTTTCAGATGGATACATACGCGAGGTATACAGCACCGATTTACGCCCGACCAGATCCAGCTGTTCAGCAGCCTTGTGTTTGCTGCGTAACTGGAACAGCCAGTCATACAGCTTAGGCTGTTTTTCACGTACCAGTCGCGCCAGCGAAATAGTTGCGCGCACATCAGACAAGGCATCATGAGCCGATTCGTGGCCAATGCCATTGGCTGCGGCCAGGTCCTCCAGCTTGAAGCTGGGACGACCATCCTCGTGTTGCGGCCATTGTATTCCGTCTGGACGCAAGGCATAGGTCATACGCACCAGATCAATGATATCCCAACGTGAATTTCTGTTTTGCCACTCACGTGAGTAGGGTTCAAAAAAATTACGGTACAGGGTATTACGCGTTACCTCGTCATCAAACCTCAAGGTATTATAGCCTACTCCGCAGGTTCCCGGTCTGGACAGTTCTTTGTGTATACGGGTAATGAATTGTGATTCCGTTTCACCCTTTTCGTAGGCCAGCTGCGGCGTAATACCGGTCAGCATGCAGGCTCCAGGTTGAGGCAGCACATCACCCGCTGGTTTGCAGTAGATCACCAGCGGTTCACCGATTTCGTTTAAGTTCTCGTCGGTACGTAAGCCAGCAAACTGTGCAGGTCGATCACGTCGCGGGTCAACACCGAATGTCTCGTAATCATGCCAGTAAAGCGATATAGACATCTGTTTACCATTCCTTCCAGGCGTTAATCATCGGAAAGTACAGCCCCCTGCGTACCGGGTTCTGCTCCATTTGCTGCATCGTGCGTGCATAGCGTTCCAGTTGTTCATAATAGCGGTCTTGCTCCCGATCCAGAAATTGATCCAGATTGCCCCCTTCATGCGAGCCGGTCTTGTAATCGATAACCCAGCGTGTGCCCTGTTTATCAATAAAGGTACGATCAATAATCATATGTTGAATACGTGTCCCTGCCACCGCACTGACCGGGTATTCACATCGGGCATCCTGATGCTGTTCGAAAAGTATCCATTGACCCCGCTCATCGCTTATACAATTATTCAATGCCCGAAGCACGCGCGTCAGTGCCGCTTTAATGCCCGATTCAGGTATGCCGTTATACAGTAACAATTGCCTGGCTACCGTTTCGTAGCTTGAACAATCTTTAATCCTGCCGGGACCGGTTGCCGATAATGCCAGTTGCTGTAACAATCGGTGTGCCACAATACCGATAATACGAGCAGACTCTCCCGCCCAGTCAAACTCTATCTCCTGGCTGACAGCTTCGACTACGGGGTCGTTTACCTGTACGCCCGCTGGTGGTTCCGGTCTTGTCCAGCTTGTGCTTAATCGAAAAAACCTGGCAATGGGCTGCTCCAGCTCATCCCCGGGCGTTTTGTCTTTCGGATTGTCGATTTTATCATGCGCCTGCGCAAAGGATTCTTTTACTATTGGCCAGAGTTGCTCCAGCATACTGCCCTTACGCGCACTGACACCGTTCTTTACC
The DNA here is from genome assembly GCA_011052255.1 of Gammaproteobacteria bacterium. GTDB lineage: Bacteria > Pseudomonadota > Gammaproteobacteria > DRJJ01 > DRJJ01 > DRJJ01. Next base: position 10,965 of record DRJJ01000125.1, read on the forward strand.
GTAAAAGTGGCGTGCCCCATCAGATGCAGATATTTTTTGGCACGAGTAACCCCGACATATAACAAGCGGCCGTTTTCGTAGTTACCCTTGTCACACTCCAGGTCTTTTATGTATCTGGCAGTCTGGTTGTTTTCCTCACCCACTGATTTTATCGGACCAAACACCAGCTCGGGCTGACCATCTGCACCGGTTCGTTCCAGCCAGTACAGTAAACGCGCATCATCTCCCCGGGTTGTTTTGCCCAAACCCGGCATGATGACCGTATCAAACTCCAACCCTTTCGATTTATGTATCGTCATCAGCTGCAAGCTGCTGTCGGCATTAATGTCCGCCAGTGCAAATAATTTTCCGACTTTTTCAAGAATGATTTGTGGTTCGATAACATCTTCCGATTCATGTAACTGTTCGAGCAACTGAAAGAAGACTTCTGTATCTTCAAGGTCGGTATCATTCATGACCGTAGCCGGACCACCCAATGCTATCCAGACTCCTTCCACCCATGCCCGCAATGGCCGTCTGTCACGCTGCATCAATGCGGCATCCAGAACAGGTAAAAACCGTTTGATATGATGCTGGCCTGCATCACTCATTCGTTCGATATGCGAGGTATCATGGAGTAAATCCATTATTGTCGAATCGAAGTCATCACGATTGTCACCCGTGAGAGTATAAAGATCCTGTAACAGTAATCCGCAAAAGGGGGCACGTAGCAAGGCCAGCCAGTGAATACGGTCTGCTGTCTGTATCAGCGCACAGCTTAGTGAAAGCAAATCCTGTATAACCGGTCTTTGTGCCAGCTGATCAATTTCGACTGCCTTGTATGCAAGATTATTGTTTTTAAGCTGGTGAATAATTGCTGTCAGGTGGCTTCTGTTACGCACCAGAACGGCTATGGTGTCAGACGCGTTTTGTTTTCTGGCGTTCAGGATCAATTCGATAATCTGTTGCGCCTCAGCCTGATCATCTTTATCAATATAAGGATGAATGGTAACAGCAGATCCGGTTTCCGCAGGCTTGTATGCACTGGAAGGCGCGTAGCTGACTGCACCCAGAACCTTGTTACTGCGTGCCGGGAGAATATGCAGAAAACTTTCATTGACCCAGTCAATCACACCCTGCTGAGAACGAAAATTGACAGACAGGCTTAAGGGTGTCAGCTCAATATCACCTAACCTGCCTTGCCAGGCATCAATAAACAAGCCTACCTCTGCCTCACGAAAGCGGTAGATAGATTGCATCGGATCACCGACCAGAAACAGGGTGCGACCATCACCCTTCTCCCAGCCTGCGATGAGTCGCCTGAACAGTTCCGACTGGTTCAGTGAAGTATCCTGAAATTCATCCACCAGAAGATGGCGTATCTGATAATCAAGCCGCAAAGCCAGGTTAGTGGGATTTTCTTCATCGCCTAATGCCTGTTTTGCACGCAGTGCCATTTCGGCAAAATCGACCTTGCCATGTTCACTGAATACCAGCGTCAGGTGGGTTGCTGATCTCAGCAGTATCCTGAACAGCGCATCGATCACTTCCCACTGCGAATCGGAATAGGCCGGGTCTGGCAGTCTGGCCAGTGCCGCCAGACTGATTTGCAACTCATTGTTATCCTGCACAGATTCCAGCAGGGCTTGCATGTCCTGTTTCATCTGTTTGTAAACGCCCTTCAATTGTACGTCAGGTGCATCTTTTTCAGTTGGAAAACCAATGGCTTTAGTCACACCTTTCTTCTTCCGCCATACATCATCCTTTGTTAACAGCAGGCTACGCAGGGTCAGCCATTGTTCCAGGTCAGTAACCAGTGATCCAGGTATCTTCTGCATATCACGACAACAATGTACCAGGTGCTGCTCCGGAAGATTGCCTGCAGCAAAACATACGAGCTCTGGCAGTTTATCAATGAATTCCGGTGGCAAGACAAGCTGCAAGTCTTGCATCGCCTGTACAACGATACGCGAGAGCACACCTTCGACCTCAGCGCGTTGCAATCTGGGGTGCTCCAGATCGACCACATGTCGTAGCCAGTGATCCCGTCGCGCCAGCATGTCAGCGACAAGGCCTTGCAGTTTATCTATTTGGTTATCAAGGTGCCTGAGAAGCAGAACCAGTGCATCAGACCATTCATTTCCGGCTTCCAGCTCCGCCAACATGGCCTGAGCGGCTTCCTGATACAACGCAGATGCGTCTTCTGCTATGCCAGGTACGACACCAAAACCGGAAAGCAATGGCATCTGACGTGCCAGTTCCAGGTTGAGTGAATCAATTGTCTGGATACGCATGCGTGCCGGGCTATCAAGCAGGTTCCAGTTATTTTGCTGATCCCGTTCCAGTGCCACGCGGGCAAGCTGTATGGTGAGCCTGTCGTGTGCCGAATCAGGCTCCTGCTTGTCTCTGGCTGATAGTAATGCCTGCAGGATGCGATCACGCATTTCGCTGGCTGCCTTACGAGTGAAGGTAATGGCCATAATTTCTTCTGGATGATCTACACAGGCCAGTAAGCGCAGGTAGCGCTGTGTCAGCAAACCGGTTTTACCCGATCCGGCCGGCGCCTGTACGATAAAGGATGCCTCAGGGTTAAGAGCCGATGCGCGTGCCCTGGCATCCTCTGGTGTGGGCAATTTACTCATAGCCATCATCCGGGTCAACATCACTTATGAACTGCATCTCATTGATACGACACAATACAGCAAGCTGGCAATAACTGGACGCACAGGTGGCACGGCCATTTTTAGGGTTAACACTGGCATCGCCCTGACTAAACCCCTTTGCCAGTCTTTCAATTTCCTGTTTCCATTCATCCAGCACGACAGGCCAGTTTTGCATCGCTTCCTTAAGTGATTTATTTCCTTTGGCCGGCGGCAAGTCAGGTATCATATCAGCTTGCTGTACAACGCCCTTGTATGCGAGTTCACCGGCACGTATCTGTCCAAACAAAACGGCTGCTATATCGCCTCCTTCTACTACGCTGTATAAAGGTAACTGTGGGTCATTGGGTCGCTCACCGAACCAGTCTCCTGGCGAAACTTTACCTGTTTTATAGTCGATAATTATCTTGCGCCCATCATCCAGTTCATCGATACGATCTATCCATAGATTGACACCCACACCATTAACAACCGTGCTTGTTTTTTTCTCAAAAGACCTGACCGTAAAAGAGGAACGATTTTTCTCTAGTGCCAGCCATTGCAGAGTGATATCCAGCAACCTGTCAACCTCAACAGCCCGGAACTGGCTACGGCGTAATGAGGAAAACCTGTTTTTATACGTCTCAACTGCCATTTCAATCTTTTCTCTGACAATTTCATCAAGTTTTTCCTGGGGTATTGCCAGTAGTGTTTTCTGGTCGACTACCTGCTGCCAGAGCAACTCCAGAACCCTGTGCAGCAGCTGTCCACGTTGCATCGCATCCATCCCTGAATGGGTATTAGCCATAGGCCTGGCCCCCAGTCGAAGTTCGGCAAATGCACGAAACGGGCATAATGACTGGTATTTGAATATGGCGCTTCCACCTGATGCCTGTTGGTGTGACAAGGCGGGGACGGCATCAGCACAAACCTGTTCCAGCAAAGCGCTTGCACGCACCAGGTCTCGCCAGCTGCTACCCTGCCAAAGCTCAAGTTCCTGCACATAAGTGTCGGGGAAATCTGTAATCAACGGGGCAGGACGTAACGACTCCTCCGCATTCTGTGCCGGGTAGCTGAACACGACTTCAGCTGCAGATCTGGAAAGCCGTTCTGTTATCACTCTGGCCACTCGTAGTTCCCGCTCCTGACTGGTATGAGGCATGTTGTGCCTGAGCTGCAGTGCCCGGGGTATAAATGGATCGGGCCGTGGTGACGGTGGCCATACGTTATCATGCAGACCCATGACCCATAGATGATCAAACCTTAGTCCAATCGCCTCGTATAAACCCAGTACCTGAACAGGTGTATCAGGTGTTTGCGGCTGAAATATCCGAACACTGGCCATATTTTTTATTCTGGCCAGGGCTGCTACAAATGAAAACTGACCCGCTATCGCATCAAGCGTACCAAAGTCAATTAATAATTTTTTCCATGCCTCGGCTATCTGATATTCATGACTGGAAAGCGTTCTGCCAGAAGCCCACCCAGCTACACTCAGCCATTTACCAAACCATACTGCCCACTCATTGGCACGGGCCTTTGCGGGGCAGGTTTTCTGCAGTGCCTTTAGTCCTGAAAAACGGCGCAGTAGCTCTGGGGTCAGGTCATCGTCTTCAGGTTGAATGTCACCGCTTGTACTGACAGGCCGTATAGTCAGCATGGCCTGGTAATGCAGTGTTGACAGAGAAATAAACGGATCACCCTGTTTAAGCAATTTACCTTCCAGTCGACTACGGATGGCGGCCTCATCTGCAGCCCCGGCGAGATAGGGTGAACGTAATATGCTGCCGACATCCTCCGTTGCCGATTCATTACCTGCCAGACCCAGAATGTGAACGGCAAGCCGTATAACTGCGTAACTGCCCAGTGGCTGCCCAAGAGAGATATTCCATGGCAATGAAATATTATCGCTGTCCGGTAACATCTGATCAGGGGCCAGCACACGCGTTAGTGTGTCGGTTAGTATTGTACGCACAGCCGCTAAATCCGGTACGACGATACCAATACGGCCAGCAGGCTTTTTTTCAAGGCGACCACGAGCCCACCGACAGGCCGCTTCGATCTCGGACCGGGTATCGGGAGCTACAAATCTTACTGATTTCCCGGCGCTTTCACTGATCGTGACATAACGCAGGATCACGCCAGCATCTGAGAGCCTTTCTGTCAGGTATGCCAACGCCGGCGTTAGCTCATCGAAACCCGTCAACATCAATTCATTCTCAGGCAACCAGGTTTTATTGCTGATCAGTTTTATCAACTGCGCAGGAATGCCGTTCTCGGTTAGCCAGTGGTTTTCACCACACAGATGTTCATATCTAACGGCCCATTCAGAAAAAGCCCGCGTATCTTCGTTAAGTGAAAAATCGGATTCTTGCCGTTGCAAACGCCAGTCTTGCATCAGCCGCCAGGCTCTCTGAGCACCTTTAGCTGTTGCCTGCGTCCGCAAGAGGCTCTGTGGGTGATGGCTTATTATCGATTCCCAGAGATGGGACTCCTGATCAGGCGTTAGTAATTGCAGGGGAGATACAGGTACTCCGGCCAGCACGACTTCTTCCCAGGTGCGGTACAGCCATGCTTTTACCGACAGCACATCAGGCGTTCGCCATGCGACCATGTCCTGTAATCGCATGTTGTGCTCATATTCACCCAGAATAGCGCTCGCGAGGCGACTGTTACCCGTTATCAGGGTTGCACCATTCTTAATTGCTGTTATCAGTTCATCGCGGCTGATAGCTTGCTGTTCAGTCATTTGGAATCAGGGCCAGTAAGACACATATCGAATTAGAATAAATTAACCATATCATACACTTTGCATGTAGTTTTGCCTGACATTATTTACCCAATCAGAATATCCCGGTACTTTATCCGGTTCATAACGTTGATCAATCGGGAATCGTTCATTTCAACGTACTAATATCTCTTGCCATCGATAGCACTGGTGCAGTTGGGTGAAGGTAAAATTGCAGCCGCTATGACTATCGCAGGTATTCTTGCTGGTGTGTGGATGTATCGTAAAGGGACCGCAACCATGTTTGAGTTTGACACCGGTATCTGCGGAGAGGAGTAAAACAGGCGAGCCGTATCGACATATATGCCGATACGGCTCGCCTGCTATCCATTGATCTGCTACCCGAATAGTAGCATTCGATTTTTTACTTCAACCGACCTAGCACCATCACTTCAACGCGACGGTTTTGCTCGCGGCCCTCTTCGGTCTGATTACTGGCGATAGGATGGCTGCCGCCTGCACCCACGGTCATAATCTTGGCTGGATCTACACCTGCCTGAATCAGGCTATCGCGCACAGTCTTTGCGCGTGCTTCGGAGAGTTCCTGATTTTTCTGTCTATCGCCCACATCATCAGTGTGGCCAATGACTTCGATATAAACTGCACGGGTTAACTTTTCTCTTCCTTCCATCTGGTTTTTTGCCAGTACTTTTTTACCCCGAATGGTAAGCTTACTGCTCCATGGTGTAAACAGTGCCACACTCGGAAATTTCATAACATCCAGTGCGCGTGCCTCACCAAAAACAATAACTTCAACACGACGATTGGTTGCACGGCCCGCATCGGTATCATTCGAAGCAATCGGCTCTTTAGCTCCCAGACCAATAACGCGTAGTTTTGAAGCCTGTGTACCCGTCCCAATCAGAAAATCACGAACAGTCGCTGCACGTCGTTTTGACAAGCCAATATTATACTTGGCATCACCCGTGCTATCCGTATGGCCAACTATGACAACAGCATAAGCCTGTGCCAACTCTGGTGTAATCTTGGCACGATAAGTTTCCAGACTTTTCGTGCCCTCCGCGGTCAGCTTGTCGCTATCGAATGCAAACATGGATGCGGCTGGAATAACAATCGCAACATTCATGCCAGTGGAGCCACCTTTTTTGCTCGTCACTGGCGCTTTAAGAATAACGTCATCACAGCCCACTATGACCGCATTTTTGGGTTCCCAGTCTGACGTACGCACACATGTTCCAGAACTGGAACGTGCGATGCCACCATCAGAACCGGTGACATACCCTGGCGCTGTTTCACGATCGGTACCAGCATAGGCTGCACTGGCGGCCAATAGTATCGGTACAATAAATCCGGTAATATAAAATTGAATACCTGCTTTTTTGACGTCCATAGATAACTATCCTTATACATTGGGTTCGAAATAATTTGTTCCTGATGTGCTGCAAACAATACAACAACATTGGTGTTTTATCTACACCACAATTAGCATTTCTTATTCAGACATTCAGATAGAATAAATTAGTCCAACTACCCCCCCGTTTTTCTAAAATACCAACTATTTTTTCTTTGTACTAAATGAGATCCCGTATTTCACATTACTTTAATGCTGTAATAGACCCAACTCGTCTGAATATCTGAAACTCACCAGCTACGTTTCTTGTCTTGATCTGGGATATTAAAAATTGGAGCCTGATTAGCCTGACTGCGCAGTGTGAAGAATGAAATTCACCCAAAAACATTTGTAAAAAACAGGCAAAAGAAAGGGTTTAGAGAGAATACCTCTAAACCCTTGGGATACTACTTTATTTGGTAGCGGGGACAGGATTTGAACCTGTGACCTTCGGGTTATGAGCCCGACGAGCTGCCAGACTGCTCCACCCCGCAACTGGTGTGCGCATACTAACGAGGTAGCGCGTTTATATCAAGTGTTTTTATGTTGAAATTGTTAAATACATCATCGTTCCCGGCCTGTCTCACAGAACCCTGACGGGTTACACCAAAGAAACCTTACAGGTTCATTATGGATACCCTAACCGCCGTTACGGCGATTCAGGGCAATTGTATTGCCTCACAGAACCCTGACGGGTTCATTGTGAGTACCCTACCTATCTTCGATAGGTCAGGGCAAAAAAAAACGGGCGCCAGGCGCCCGTTAGATTTTACTAGTCTTTATTATTATTTTAAATCAATAATCAAGGCTTAATGTAGTTGTAGCCTTTCTGCTCCAGATCAGCAATTTGTGCAACACCTGATGGGATGATCTTGGCATTCAGGTTGATTTTGTTTTTATCAATCTTCTTACCACGAATAGTGTTAGCACAGATCTGGAACTTAACTCCGCGGTTAGCCAGCTTCTGGATGGTTTCTTCGAAGGTGTGTCCCTTCTTGTCTTTAGTACCATCTACCAGTGAGAAAGCACCTTTGCTGTGTGTAACAACAATGATTTCAACATTCTTGTCGCCCAGTGCATTCAGGTGATTTTTAACATTACGAAATGCGCCGTACGCACTATCGAGATTGTTTACATGGTACACCACTTTTTGCTGCATATAACCATTTTTTGCAGGTTTCAGGTTCTGTTGTCCACCACCACAAGCAACTAATGAAGCACCCAGTACAACTGTAGTCGCAACCAGGGCAATACGTTTAATCTGACTCATACAAATCACTCCTCCAAATCTTATAAGTAATATTTTGTTAACAGTGTTATTTAGTGCAAGTTATATTCCATATTCTAGCGATGGATATAATTATATTATAATCATTATTAATCATAGTGTTATGTAAATATTAGTACATGTATTTATTTAAATAAGCTAATCTAAGCTTCCTTTTTATGTGCATGTTGCAGTATTTCATATGCAATTTTCATTGTTTTTTGCAATGCTTAACTGGTCTCATCGTAGCGGCGCAGCTTGCGCCACAAGGTTGTCTTGTCTATGCCTAAAATCTGGGCGGCCTTGGTCTTTTTCCCGCCGGCGCGATCGAGCACATGCTGTATATACTCCTGCTCCAGTCTTTCCAGGGATACAAAATCCTCCTCCGGAAAACGCATAACATCACTGTCAGTTCGTTGTGTTACCTGGGGCCGTCCAGCTTCCGGCCAACTCAGCACGGGACCGTCTGCAAGAATAATGCAGCGCTCTACAACATTACGTAATTCACGCACATTGCCATGCCAGTCGAACTCAAAAAGATGTCTCATAGAGACCGGATCGAAGCCCTGGATACGCCTGTCATAGCGTTCAGAAAATTCATCCAGGAAATGCTCTACCAGAGAAGGTATATCTTCACGTCGGTCGTTCAGTGGAGGAACATGTATATTCACTACGTTAAGCCGGTGATAAAAATCATGTCTGAAATCACCATTCGTAACCATTGCCGCCAGATCACGATTACTTGCCGCAATAATACGGATATCGATAGCAATCGGTTCTGTACTGCCCACACGTGTTACACGCTGGTTCTCTATAGCACGCATGAGCTTAACTTGCATCGCGTCCGATATATTACTGATTTCATCCAGGAACAGCGTGCCACCACTGGCCTGTTCCATAAGCCCTCTTTTTCTCATAGTGGCACCGGTAAAAGCGCCCTTCTCATGCCCGAATAATTCACTTTCCAGCAAGGTCTCGGTCAGTGCTCCACAGTCGATAACGACAAACGGAGAATCCTTGTTGGGGCTGTCATCATGCAAGGCTCGAGCTACCAGTTCCTTTCCGGTACCAGAGCCTCCTTCAATAATCACGTTACAGCGTACATCCGCCACTTTTTCGATTGTTGAGAAAAGTGTTTTCATGGCCGGCGTATCGCCAATCATACCAAATCGGTTTCGTTCTTCTCTAAGCTGTCGTTTGAGTAAACGGTTTTCATCCTTGAGCCGGACAGATTTCTGGGTGCGTTCGATGATGAGCCTGAGTTCATTGAAGTCGAATGGTTTTTTAATAAAGTCGGTAGCGCCCAGTTTCATCGCTTCCACCGCATTCTCAACAGAGGAATAGCCCGTCATGACCAGCACCGGTAAATCCTTGTCAATCTCACGCAGTATGCTTAGTAATTCAAAGCCGGTCATCCCTGGCATACGCAAGTCCGTTATTACCAGGTCAGCACCATTCCTGTTGATTTCATCAATCACGTCCTGACCTGACTGGAACGTCATGCACTGGATGTCACAACGATCACAGTGTCTTTGCATAACTGAGCAGGTTACAGGGTCATCATCTACAAATAATAATTTCATCTATATTTATTCCGGATTATCAAGCCATACTGCGCAATTGTGCTGATTCACCTGAGTCTGCGCCTGGCAACACTGGTAATTCAATGCATACTAACAAACCGTCATCCTGGCGATTTTCCAAAGTTATCGTCCCACCATGTTTATTAATAATTCCATAACTGACTGACAAACCGAGCCCTGTACCGGTACCTTCCGGTTTGGTAGTAAAAAACGGGCTGAATACTCTGGCAAGGTCTTCCTTACTGATCCCCTCGCCCTGGTCTGTAATTTCGATATGTATTTTGTCCTGGGCATCTCGGCGTGCCAACACACCAATGACAGAGTCCATATGTGACTCATGCATGGCATTAATCAATATATTTATTAGAACCTGTTGCAGCTGTGCCGCATCGCCAACCATAATCAGGGGATGTTCAATGTTCTTTTCCAGGAATATGTTTGATGTTTCCAGCCTGTGATTAAACACAGCCAGCGTACTATCAAGTAACTCCGCCATATCAAATTCTTCTGACCTGGGCTCTGTTTCACGTGCAAAATTCAGTATGCCCTGCACGATACGAGCACATCGCTTGCCTTCGTTCATCAATGCCTTTACATCTTCTTTTGACTGGGTATCTTTTTCTGGGATTGATTCATCAATAAGAGATGCGAGTGACATGATATTCATTAATGGATTATTAATTTCGTGACCAATACCTGCAGCCATTTGTCCTACAGCAGCAAGACGGTCGGACTGTCGTGCGGCAACCTCTGCCTTGTCACGTTCATTCTGGGCACGTGACAGTTTATCGCACAGATAATTAAATGCCTTACCCGCCAGTCCGATTTCATCACTTCGTTGATCATTGTATCGAGAGTGCTTCTCGCCGTCTGCAAAACGCGTGATGATCTGCGCCAGCTGATGCACTGGCCGGGCAAGTTTTACGGCAACAAACTGCGCTATGAGCAGACTAAGTATCACTCCCACCACAATCAGGCCGGTTATCCAGTTACGTAAATTGCCCAGTGGGGCCAGAATGGTATCCCGGTTACTATCGATAACCAGTAACCATTTGGTATCACGATCATCAAATGGTGAAAATTTACGATAGAAAAACATTCTTTCTTCTTTTGTTTCCACAACACCATGATCCTTAGCCTGTTTTATTGATTGCCATTGTTCCGGTGTTAACAGACGGCTTAGACGATAATCAGTACCGGACTGATTAGCGAAACGCTGGCTGGCATCTTTATGGTACAGAAATATACCGTCACGTTTAGCATCCTGATTTAGTTCTACGATATACGCCTTGCCCGGAAAGGCCCCCAGAGAAGCCTCAACTGCATCATCAAAACGTTTGCCCCACATGTTTACGATCAACATACCCAGACTGAATTCCAGCTCATCTCGGATCGGTGCAGTGTAGCGAACCATGGCCGGGCAAAAATCAACCTCACCCAGCACCTTTCCACGTTCGAAATCGGATACGTTTATTTCTTCATCCGCATTTTTGGCCAGTATGAAAAAAGGTTTGTAGGCGATATCCTCAACATAGGGTAAACCTTCCTTGCTCTTGTATTTATTGGCTATTAAATGCCCCTCTTTCACCTTTACCAGTGTTATACCATTTACATCCGTAAAACGTAGTGCCTGAATACTGGGCACCGTTGACTGGTAGTTAAGAAAGAAGGCCATGAGCTGGGTTGCACGTTCTTCGTAGTTATCAAATTCCTTATTCTGAAGCATCCGCGCAAAATCCCTGACCACAGGTACTTTTGATAAGCCACGTACCAGGGATTTCTGATTATTCATCAGCGTATTGATCTCGCCCGCCATTTTAATCAATGAGATATCAAGTTCCTCGCTGGTGCGAGTCTCAAGGTCGTGCTCGATATGGTTTACCACCCCAAACAATAGAACCAGCAGAGGTACTATTGCCATCAGGCTTAAAACAAGGAAAAGTTTTTGGCGCAGCAACATATCTACATATTAGCACAGGGTGCAAATTGCAGCTTATTTTTTATGGGGGATAATTAGAGATTTATAATATATGGTTTTTATAGCGTGATAGTTAAGCAAAAGCAGCAACACAGAGTGCCATCAGGGAGTTTGGTAAAATACCCAGTGCCAGGATAAGTATGCCATTCAGGCTAATAGCCAAACGCATGTCGGCTGAACCTTCAATGGCTATATCGGTTTCAGACTTGTCAAAATACATCAGCTTGATAATGCGTATGTAATAGAACGCGCCTATGACAGAGAAAAATACCGCTACCAGCGCCAGCCAGGTCATGTCAATATTAATCACCGCTTCAAGTACCCACAATTTTGCAAAGAAGCCTACTGTGGGTGGCACCCCTGCCATCGAGAACATCAATATCAGCATCACAAAGGCATACCACGGGTTACGCTGGTTTAAACCCTTGTAGTCGTCAAGACGATCTGCCTCGAAGCCGTTGCGACTCATCAGGATGATCATGCCAAACGCACCCAATGAGGTCAGCGCATAGGTAATGGTGTAGAACATCGCTGCGGAATAACCGGCCTCGTTGCCAGCCAGAATACCCAGCAACAGAAAGCCGACATGTGAAATCGTCGAATACGCCAGCATACGTTTCAGGTTGCTTTGTGCTATCGCGATCACATTACCGATACCAATAGAAAGCACGGATAACATGATCAGCATCGTTTGCCAGTCTGTCTGCAATCCCGGCATGGTCTCTGCAAGTAAACGTATAACCATTGCGAACGCTGCAATTTTAGGGGCAGAAGCGATATACAAAGTCACCGAAGTCGGAGCACCATGATAGATATCGGGTAACCACATGTGGAAAGGTACCGCCCCGAGTTTGAATGCCAGACCGACAATAATAAAGACCAGACCGAATGCCTGTATCTGTTTACTGGCACTGCCCTCATTAATACTGTTACTGATGATAGTAAAGTCGAGCGACCCGTTTGCGCCGTATAACATAGACATCCCATACAGCAGCATGCCGGATGCGATGGCACCGAGAACAAAATATTTCATTGCAGCTTCTGATGCAGTGGGTGAATTCCTGTTAAATGCGACCAGTGCATACAACGACAATGACAAGAGCTCAAGACCAAGATAGATAGTCAGAAAATTATGAGACGATATCATAATCATCATACCCAGCATGCCAAACAGACCCAGGACGTAATACTCTCCTTTTAGCAGGCCTTGCTTAACAAGATAGTCTCTGGAGTATAGAAATATACCAATCATTACGACATACAGGGACATCTTTAGCAACGCAGACATACCGTCGTTGATGAACATACCGGAAAATGAAATAACCGATACACTGTGATCCTGATTAAAAGTAATCACTGCGGCTGCTACTACAGTAAGCTGGGTCAGGTAGTAAGTAATATTGCGTTTGGCATCACTCAGAAACTGATCAAGTATCAGTATCACGCAGATCATGACCAATACAAAAATCTCTGCATAGGCCTGTGTGAAATCTGGCATTGTAAAATCGATCATTTCTCTTTACCTGAACGGTTTGCCTGCTTGTCTTTTACGCAGGTCATATTAAATCTACAGTTGCGCTTACAGCTTGCCAGCTGATACGTGCTGCAACAAATTGGCGACACTGGCATGCATTACCTCAACCAGTGGTGCAGGCCACAGACCTAGAATAAGCACCGCAACAGCCAGGATACCTAAAATAACGAATTCACGACCATTCAGATCCTGCAAGGCCTCTACATTTTCATTCGTGACTTCACCATACAGCATCCGCTTGACCATCCACAGCGTGTAGGCTGCACCCAGTATCAGCGTTGTTGCGGCAAAGAAGGCATACCAGAAATTAGCCTGGAAGCTGCCAATAATAACCATGAATTCGCCGACAAATCCCGAGGTGCCTGGCAGACCGGCATTGGACATCGCAAAAAATACCATCAGTGCTGCGAAAATCGGCATTTTATTGGCGACACCACCATAATCATGGATGTTGCGGCTATGCATGCGGTCATACAAAACGCCCACACACAGGAACATGGCACCCGATATAAACCCGTGGGATACCATTTGTACTATCCCGCCCTCGACACCCAGAGCTGCATTCTCCCAGCTACCTGTTTTGTCGAATATATCGAATACAATGAAAAAGCCCAGCGTAACAAAACCCATGTGGGCAATAGATGAATACGCAATCAGCTTTTTCATGTCGCTTTGAACCAGTGCCACAAATCCGATATAAACCACTGCAACCAGAGACATGAAAATTATCAGCCAGCTCAATTCATTACTCGCATCAGGCGTAATCGGCAGACTAAAGCGCAGGAAGCCGTAACCGCCAATCTTCAGCATGATAGCTGCCAGGATAACCGAACCACCTGTGGGTGCTTCTACGTGCGCGTCGGGTAACCATGTGTGTACCGGCCACATAGGTACCTTGACTGCAAATGCCATCAAAAAGGCAATGAAAATATAAATTTGCTGTTCGAGGGTTAATGACAGGGCATGAAAATCAAGAATCGAGAAACTCCCACCCGACTTGAAATACATATAGATCAGTGCAACCAGCATAAACACCGAACCCAGGAATGTATACAGGAAGAACTTGATCGTTGCATAAACCCGTCGTGGGCCGCCCCAGATACCGATAATCAGGAACATCGGTATCAGCATGGCTTCCCAGAACACATAAAATAAAACGGCGTCCAGTGCACTGAATACGCCGATCATAAGACCTTCCATAATCAGGAAAGCCGCCATGTATTGTGCAACACGTGTTTTGATAGATTCCCAACTCGCCAGCACAACCAGGACTGTTGTGAATGAGGTCAGTATTATCAATGGCATGGATATGCCGTCTATACCTAAATGATAATTGATATTAAACTGGCTTATCCACGGCATCTTCTCAACAAACTGCATGCTGGCAGTTTTTGAGTCAAAACTGGTGAAAAGCGGGATACTCAGTACAAACGTCGCAATAGATGTTAATAGTGCAATAGGACGTGCTGCCCGTTCTCCACTGATCAGTAATAACAGACCACCCAGAACAGGTAACCAGATTACAACACTCAGGATTGGCCATTCCAAAGACATTCAGCGCCCCTTTACGACGTGTATATTACCCATGACAACAGGCCCAGAAGACCCAGTATCATGGCGAAAGCATAATGATAAAGATAACCGGACTGTACATGTCGGATGATGCCCGAAATCCAGCCTACCGTTTTTGCCGAACCGTTCACCAGCATTCCATCAATAAGGCGTACATCGCCATTGCGCCAGAAAAGATTTCCCAGGCCACGTGCACCACCGGCAAAGACTATTTCGTTAAAGCGGTCAAAACCATATTTTTCAACCAGCATAGTGTACAGAACACCGGATTTCTGTTTGATGGATTCAGCAAGATCAGGTCGTTTCAGGTACAGGTACCAGGCTGTGACTAAACCCAGTATCGCCAGTATGAATGGCGGTTGAAAAATACCATGTTTAATCATTGCAAAAGAACCATGCCATTCCTCACCAACAGCCGCCAGTACATTATGTTCAGGCAGTACAAATATCGACGCGCCGAAGTAGTCACCAAACAACATCGGCCCAATGGTGTACCAGCCTATCACTGCAGAAGGAATTGCAAGCAGTATCAGCGGCAATGTGACTACAGCTGACGTTTCATGCAGATGCTCACGTGTATGTTCATCCATGCGCTCCTTGCCATGGAACGTCAGAAAGAACAAACGGAAGGTGTAAAGAGCGGTTACAAACACGCCGCTTAACACTGCAAAATAGGCGAACCCGGCGCCCGGAATAGTGGAATGAGCTACCGCTTCAATAATCGCGTCCTTGGAAAAGAATCCAGAGAAGCCCGGAAATCCAATTAACGCTAGTGAACCGATAAGGGATGTCCAGTAGGTAATCGGCATGTATTTACGCAAACCGCCCATCTGACGGATATCCTGGACGTGATGCATGGCGATAATGACTGAGCCTGCTGCCAGAAATAGCAGGGCCTTGAAAAACGCATGTGTCATCAGGTGAAATATCGCGGCTGAATACGCGGAAGCACCCAATGCTACAGTCATATAACCAAGTTGTGACAGGGTCGAATAGGCTATCACGCGTTTGATATCATTCTGAACCAGGCCCAGCAAGCCCATGAACAAGGCGGTGATTGCACCAATTGTAATAACAAAGGTAAGCGCTGTTTCTGACAGTTCGAATAAAGGTGACATGCGCGCCACCATGAAGATACCTGCCGTAACCATCGTAGCCGCGTGAATCAGTGCAGAGATGGGTGTTGGACCTTCCATTGAATCCGGTAGCCAGACATGCAAAGGCACTTGTGCAGACTTGCCCATCGCACCAATGAATAACAGGATGCTTACGACTGTAATGGCAGACCAGGGCACACCTGCAAATATTTCGATGTTCTGGGATGCTATCGATTCGGCCTGTCCAAATACGGTCTTGTAATCCATTGCGCCAGTGAAATAAACGATAGCGGCAATGCCAAGCAGGAAGCCAAAGTCCCCGACACGGTTTACCAGAAATGCCTTGAGGTTTGCGTGGATGGCACTTTCCCGTTTGAACCAGAAGCCAATCAACAGGTAGGAAACCAGCCCCACGGCCTCCCATCCAAAGAATAACTGCAAGAAGTTATTCGACATAACCAGCATCAGCATGGAAAATGTAAACAGGGCTATGTAACTAAAGAACCGCTGGTAACCCGGATCATCTTTCATGTAGCCAATGGTATAGATATGAACCATTAGCGAAACAAAGGTCACCACAATTAACATGACGCTGGTCAGCTTATCAACCAGGAAACCCACTTCAAACTGTATACCCTGGCTGATCATCCAGATATAGACGGTCTCGTTATAGGTTTCAGCTCCATCGATTACAATATGCTTGACGACGATCAGAGACAGAACAAAAGCCGTTGCAACACCCAGTATCGTGACCCAGTGTGAAGCGGCCCTGCCTATTTTTGCCCCGAACAACCCGGCCAGAATCGCACCAGCCAGAGGTGCCAGCGGAATTGCCAGATATATGTTTTCCATATTCATGCTAGCCCTTCAAGGTATCCAGTTCTTCCACATTAATCGTGTTTCGGTTACGGAACAGCACAACAAGTATCGCCAGTCCGATTGCCGCTTCTGCCGCAGCAACGGTCAAAATGAAAAACACGAACACCTGTCCTGCCATATCATTCAGAAAATATGAAAACGCGACAAAATTTATATTGACCGCAAGTAGCATCAACTCGATACACATGAGCAATATGATCACATTCTTGCGGTTCAGGAATATGCCTGCAATCGAGATGCAGAATATGACTGCCGCGAGAATAAGGTAATCGGTCAGTACCAGCATTTGTTCACCCTGATAATTAATATTTTGTACATGATTAATTCTCTGAATCCATACCCTTGATGATACGCAGGCGATCCACTTTTCTGACTTTCACCTGTTCGGACGGATTCTGGAACTTGGTATTAGGTCTTCTACGCAATGTCAACGTAATGGCCGCTACAATAGCCAGTAACAGCAACACGGCTGCGATCTCAAATGCCAGCAAGTATTCGGTGTAAAGAATGTTACCAATCGCACGCGTATTACTGTAATCAGCACCATGAGTAACCGGAGTAAACTGGCTGTTATCAAAACCGCCAAGAATAAAATATGACATCTCAAGAATAATGGCGATGGCCACTGCCGCGCCTACGGGAAGGTATCGTGCAACCCCGGCCCGCAGTTCATCCACATTGACATTCAACATCATTACAACGAAAAGGAACAGGACCATGACCGCGCCCACATAAACCAGCACCAGCACCATAGCCAGAAATTCTGCTTCCAGCATCAGCCACAAAGCCGCCGTTGTAAAAAAGGCCAGTACCAGAAACAGGGCTGCATGCACCGTGTTACGCGCAGTAATTATCTTTAAAGCAGATATCACCAGGATAGCCGCAAAGATATAAAACATTATTTTTTCAAATCCCATGATTGCTACGTTCCACACTCATTATCGTTCTAGCGGTACGGGGCGTCTGCCGTACGGGCAGAGGCGATTTGTTGTTCGTACTTGTCACCGATGGCAAGCAGTTTTTCCTTGGTCATTATTTGCTCGCCTGCATTCTCAAAGTGATATTCAAAAATCTGTGTCTCGACTATCGAGTCAACCGGGCAGGCTTCTTCACAAAAGCCACAGTATATACATTTAAACAGATCGATATCGTACCGGGTTGTGCGACGCGTACCGTCTTCACGTTCTTCTGAATCGATAGTGATAGCCAGTGCAGGGCATACCGCTTCGCACAACTTACAGGCAATACAACGCTCTTCACCATTTGCATAACGGCGCAGCGCGTGCAAACCCCTGAACCGGTTAGAGATCGGTGTTTTCTCTTCCGGATACTGAATGGTTATTTTACGGGCAAACAGGTAACCTCCCGTCACCCGCATACCCTGCAGCAACTCCCACAAGGTCATACTTTTTATAAAGTGCATTATCCTGGTCATTTGATATCTCCTGTCCGCCTATCCAAACCAGGGTGGCAGCTTAGCCACAATGGCGGCAGCCAGAACCACCAGCCAGACTATCGTTACGGGTATCAGCACCTTCCAGCCCAAACGCATAATCTGGTCGTAGCGATAACGCGGGAAGGTAGCCCTGAACCACAAAAAGCAGAACATAAAGAAAAATGTTTTTAACAACAGCCAGACGATACCGGGTATCCAGGCCGTGGCAACATCCAGCAGCGGTATCCCTTCAAACGGTGACAACCATCCACCCCAAAACATCAGGGTAGTCAATATTGATATCAGGATGATATTGGCATATTCGGCCAGGAAGAATACCGCAAATAACATCCCGGAGTATTCAACGTGAAAGCCGGCAACAATTTCTGA
>DRJJ01000126.1 GCA_011052255.1 Gammaproteobacteria bacterium
ATATCAGATATTCAGTTCCCCGGTTTTATGCTGGTATTGCCTGACTTCGTTTCGTATGCAATTACCGGGTTGTTTATTATCTGGATGACCAATCTGTACAATTTTATGGATGGTATGGATGGTTTTGCTGGTGGCATGACCGTGACAGGTTTCGGGACCCTGACCCTGGTTGGCTGGTTGGCTGGCAACGATGAGTTTATGCTGGTTAATGCTTTAATAACTTCTGCAACTGCGGGTTTCCTGGTATTTAATTTCCCGCCGGCCAGAATATTCATGGGCGATGTTGGTTCGTCTTTTCTG
Source organism: Gammaproteobacteria bacterium (assembly GCA_011052255.1). GTDB lineage: Bacteria > Pseudomonadota > Gammaproteobacteria > DRJJ01 > DRJJ01 > DRJJ01. The sequence goes on from DRJJ01000126.1 coordinate 301, forward strand.
GGTTTTCTGGCAGCTGGCAATTCGATATGGGCATCGAAACTTGAGATATTACCCCTGTGGTTTTCCATTCTGATTTTTTCGCCTTTTATCGTCGACGCAACAGTGACTCTGTTACGTCGTCTGATTTCAGGCAAGAAAGTTTGGGAGGCACATAAAACACATTATTATCAAATACTTGCTGAGTCAGGATGGGGGCATAAACGCACGGTCTTGTGTGAATATGCACTCATGTTGCTATGTGCGTTGTCCGCTGTGCTTGCGTTGGGGCAGCCCCCCAGGGTGCACTGGATGATCATCACCTTCTGGATTGTTGCGTATATCCTCTTTATGATAGCGGTGTCATTATTGGCTGAACGATATCAAAAGCTTGTAAAGTAAATGCGTATTTCACCAAAATTACTGTCTCGTACGACAGCTTTTCTTCATGATTTGCTAACCATACCAATCGCCTGGTTTGGTGCCTATTTCTTTCGATTTAACTTTGAAGGTATCCCTGAGCCTTATCTGGGCAAGGCGGTAGCAATTTTACCCATGTTGTTGTTACTTCAGGGTGGTGTGTACTGGTACTTCGGATTGTACAGGGGTATCTGGCGCTATGCTTCTGTGCCTGACCTTATACGTATTACCAAAGCGGTAATCACTGGAGTGGCTTTATCTACAATTGCCATATTCCTGTTGACTCGCCTCGAATCAGTTCCGCGTAGCGTGTTCATTTTATATCCGATCTTCTTGCTGTTATTGCTTGGTGGTCCACGTTTTATTTATCGTTTTTATAAAGATCATCGCATGTTCACTGCGACGGGCCAGAAGGTTCTGGTGGTTGGCGCAGGGGCAGCTGGTGAGATGTTGATCAGAGACTTGCTGCGTGACAGTAGCCACGCCTACACTCCGGTAGCTATTGTAGACGATGACAGAAAAAAGCTGGGTAAAGATATACATGGTGTCACCGTTGCAGGTTCCACAAACGAAATACAGGACATTGTCGACAAGTATGAAGTAGACACAGTCATTGTTGCGGTGCCATCAGCCAGCTCAAGTGTTATGCGCAGAATTGTGGAGCAATGTGAACTAACCAATATAACACTACGGACTTTACCGCGGATGGAGGATTTATTAACCGGTCGCGTAGGACTGCAACAGATACGCAGTATCGCAATTGATGATTTACTGGGTAGAGATCCTGTACGACTGGACTGGAAAGCAATTAATCTGGGCTTGACCGGTAAGCGCATTCTGATCAGTGGGGCAGGTGGTTCGATTGGTTCTGAACTGTGTAGACAAATAGCCCGATTAGTCCCTTTAGAGCTGCTGCTGCTGGAGCATAGTGAATTTAATCTTTTTACGATTGAACAGGAGATAATAAATCGCTTTACGGGAGTAAAAATCAGAACGTGCCTGATAGACGTGACTGACGAGGTGGCAGTGACCAGGCTCTTTGAAAAATATCGGCCAGATGTTGTGTTTCATGCGGCAGCTTACAAACATGTTCCGCTTTTGCAACACCAGATACGTGAAGCTACCTTCAATAATATTATGGGTACGCGGGTGATCGCAAATGCGGCATCAACAGCAAAGGTTGACAGTTTTGTGCTGATATCAACTGACAAGGCGGTTAATCCAACCAATGTCATGGGTGTTACCAAGCGTGTTGCCGAGATCTATTGCCAGAATATGAATAACAAATCTTCTACCCGGTTTATAACCGTTCGTTTTGGCAACGTATTGGGATCTGCTGGTAGCGTGGTGCCGATATTCAAGAAGCAAATAGAGGCCGGTGGTCCTGTTACGGTTACGCACCCGGATATTACCCGGTATTTCATGACTATCCCCGAGGCATGCCAGCTAATCATGCAGTCTGCTGTGGTTGGGGAGGGAGGAGAAATTTATGTACTGGATATGGGAGAGCCAATAAAAATAACCTATCTTGCTGAGCAGATGATACGCTTGTCGGGATTTGAACCAGGCATCGATATTGAAATAAAGTATACTGGATTGCGCCCAGGCGAGAAAATGTATGAAGAACTGTTCCATGAATCTGAGGACCTGAAGCATACTCGTCATGATAAAATATTGCTCTCAAAACATCGTGCTGTCATCTGGAGCGATCTTGATGATATGCTTGATCAGCTTGGAAAAGCATGCATGACATATGACAAAACCGGCATACGCGCCATTCTGCTACAGTTGGTACCTGAATGGCATGAGGCATCCCCACCGATTGAACCCAGGGTGTTGCAAAGAGACGATCATGCAACGTCCACTGACCCCATGACTTCGCGCTAGATACTGTAGAAAAAATAATACAAGGAAAGGTAATGAGTAAGATTACAATCAAGAAAGCTGTTTTCCCTGTTGCCGGGTTGGGCACGCGATTTCTTCCTGCTACCAAGGCAAATCCAAAGGAAATGTTGCCCATCGTAGACAAACCACTGATTCAATATGCTGCAGAAGAGGCTATTGCGGCCGGAGTTACCGAATTAATATTTGTTACCAGCAGCAGCAAAAGGGCGATTGAAGATCATTTCGATAAAAACTATGAAATGGAAACTGAACTGGAACGAAAAGGAAAGAAGCATCTGCTTGAGATCGTGCGTAGTGTCGTACCGCCAGAGGTGTCGTGTGTATATGTACGACAGCCAGAGGCTCTGGGTCTCGGTCATGCCGTCTTGTGTGCCAAATCGGTTGTTGGAAACGAATCCTTCGCCGTTATTCTGGCTGATGACCTGATTGATGGCGGTGGTATCTCATGCATGGAACAGATGGTTTCCACATTCGAATACAACCGCTGCAGTGTGCTGGGTGTTGAAGAAGTCCCCAAAGAAGACACCGGCAAGTACGGAATTGTTGCATCTGACCCGATTACCGATGGTTTAAACCGGGTTAGTGCCATTGTAGAAAAGCCCAACCCTGAAGAAGCACCCTCTAATCTGGCTGTGGTAGGCCGCTATATTCTTACCCCGCGTATATTTAACCTGTTAGAAAAAACCCAACGTGGAGCAGGTGGCGAAATCCAGTTAACTGATGCCATAGCGGCTTTGCTGAAAGAAGAGCAGGTCCTTGCATACCAGTTCAAGGGTGACCGCTACGATTGTGGTAGTAAGCTGGGGTACCTGAAGGCAACTGTAGAATATGCACTGCAGCACCCGGAACTGGCGGAAGAGTTCCGCGCTTATCTGCAAAACAGATCCGGGAATATTTAACACGGATATTTCTTAATAAAAACAACGAGAAGGGATTGAATGGCTCCCCGGGACGGGCTCGAACCGCCGACAAGATGATTAACAGTCATCTGCTCTACCAACTGAGCTACCGGGGAATATCAAAAGCAGGCGGTATGTTACTGTCTGGCAGGTTCCTGGTCAATACTCTGCGAGGAGAATGTAGCGTTATTTGTGAGAATTTTCAGCCATGAACCTCGTAGCCACGCCTGCAGGCAATGCCTGTTCTTGCCTGATGATAGGCTTAACCAGCGGTTTTCTGGCATAGAGAGGCACCTGCGCGCACTTTTTTATTAACACGAATACGGCCAGACTGGCTTTGTACGATCTGATCAGGATACTGGTTTGTTAGTGGACGACAGAAGGTCATTGTCATATTACTGTTTCCTGTAACCGTTCCATCTGGCTGGTAGATGACCTTGCGGCGTCCACTGGTGGTCAGGATGCGGATGTTGATATCTACATTATGATAAATAATCAGGGTATTCGCTGTATCGGGCATGCCATTTCGATCCGGATCTTTGAAAAGGATCCAGCCATTATGCCAGCGAAAGGAATTATTACAGCTCAGACCGTTACTTGACGGACACAGACCTACCCGGTGCCCACGTTTGATGGCTTCACTTCTGGCCAGCGACAAGGTCGAGAACATTTCAAACAAGGCGGCATTAGCCCGGCTGTTCTGGATTTGCGCAGACAGTCCGGGTATGGCGATGGTCGTCATGATAACCAGTATCACAACCGCAACCAGCAGCTCAAACAAGGTAAAGCCGTGCGCATTCTTCTGGCTGCCAGGGACAGCCGATATTTTTTGATATCGCATGTTCACCGTCCATGGCAAATAAAAAGTTCAGGCGATTCTACAGAATGTGACTCAGGATAAAAACGGCAATATTATCAGTGTTATCTGGCTTGCTTGCGAGCTTGTTCGCGGACGTTAGCGCAGTATGAGACACAGCGCTAGCGTGTCAGGCTTTCCCGCATACGCTCTAATGCGGTTTTCAGTGTTTCCAGGCCAGTCGCATATGACAAACGCATGTAACCGGGTGCGCCAAAGGCTGAGCCTGGCACCAGCGCCACACCGGCCTCAGCCAGGAAATACTCGGCCAGCTCGACATCGTTGTTGACGCCATCAATTTGTGAAATAGCCTCGTTGACGTCAGGAAAACTGTAGAAAGTCCCATCGCCCGGCAGGCAGGTAAAACCGGGCAGGCTATTGAGTGTTTCAACTACATAATCATGACGCTGTTTGAATGCCTGTAGCATGACCGTCAGCCCTGACTGATCACCTTCCAGCGCAGCCTGGGCGGCGGCCTGGGAGATGGAGGCTGGGTTAGAGGTACTCTGCGACTGAATCTTTTTCATCGCACGCATCAGTACAGCCGGGCCGCCAGCATAGCCGATACGCCAGCCGGTCATGGCATAGGCTTTGGAGACACCGTTCAGTACGATTGTGCGTTCATACAGATCCGGGCAGGCATTGACGATATTGCAAAAAGGCTCGTCACTCCAGAGGATGTGTTCGTACATATCATCTGTGGCAATCAATATGTCTGGATACGGGCGCAGTATCTCACCCAGTGCCCCCAGTTCAGCCCGGCTGTACGCAACCCCGGTAGGATTTGACGGGCTGTTGAACACCACCAGACGGGTGCGAGCAGTAATCGCTGTCTTGAGCTGTTCAGGTGATATTTTGAAGCCCTGATCGCTGCCAGCTGATATGATAACCGGCTTGCCATCGGCCAGTAACACCATATCCGGGTATGAAACCCAGTAAGGTGCCGGGATGATGACTTCATCACCCGGATTGAGCAGTGCCTGGGCCAGGTTGTAAAAACTTTGCTTGCCGCCGCATGAGACCAGTATCTGGTCAGGGGCATAGCGCAGACCGTTATCGCCTTCAAACTTGTTGATAATGGCCTGTTTAAGCTCTGCAGTACCATCGACAGCGGTATAGCGAGTCATGCCGTTATCGATGGCCTGTTTGGCGGCAGCCTTGATGTGGTCTGGTGTATCAAAATCCGGTTCGCCTGCGCCCAGACCGATGATATCCTGTCCGGCAGCCCTTAATTCTGCTGCACGGGCCGTTACGGCCAGGGTAGGTGATGGTTTTACGCGTTGGACTCGATCAGAGAGAGTTATGGTCACTGTTATTTTCCAGTCTGGTCATGGCAATCATTAGCTAAGGATAATAATACTTGAAAAATACGCCAGACAAAATCCCTATGGCAGAAACATTTCAGCTGGATTCGCCCTTTGAGCCTGCTGGCGACCAGCCAGATGCGATCAAAGGTCTGGTTGAAGGCCTGCAGGATGGTCTGGCCAAGCAGACTTTGCTGGGTGTAACCGGTTCTGGCAAAACATTTACCATGGCCCATGTCATTCAGACTGTGCAGCGTCCGGCACTGATACTGGCTCACAACAAGACCCTGGCTGCCCAGCTATATGGTGAAATGAAGGCTTTTTTTCCGAAAAACTCAGTGGAATACTTTGTTTCCTATTATGATTATTATCAGCCGGAGGCCTATGTGCCTTCCTCGGATACCTTTATTGAGAAAGATGCCTCGATAAACGAGCACATCGAGCAAATGCGTCTTTCTGCGACCAAGGCCTTGCTGGAAAGGCCTGACACCATCATCGTAGCCACTGTTTCTTCCATCTATGGTTTGGGTGATCCCAAGGCTTATCTGAGCATGGTCCTGCACCTGGTGAAGGGCGACCGGATCAATCAGCGCAAATTGTTACGCCGTCTGGCCGAACTGCAATACACTCGTAACGAGGTGGATCTGCAGCGGGCTACCTATCGGGTTCGCGGGGAGATTATCGACATCTACCCGGCAGAGTCCGATAGTGAAGCGGTGCGCATCGAGATGTTTGATGAGGAAATCGAGACGCTGG
>DRJJ01000127.1 GCA_011052255.1 Gammaproteobacteria bacterium
ACAGATCAGCAATCAGTTTTACATTGCCCGCACATGTGTGTTCAGGCGGCTTTTATGACGTGCAGCCTTGTTCTTGTGGATGTGACCCTTGACAGTCGCGCTATCGATAACCGGTACGGCCTTTTTGTATTCGGCTTCTGCTACGCTCTTGTCGCCACTTTCGATAGCTTTAATCACATTCTTGATGTGGGTGCGCAGGTTGGTGCGCTGGCTGGCGTTGAGCTGGCGATGTTTTTCCGCCTGACGTGCCCGTTTGCGCGCTTGTAATGAATTAGCCAAAATCTGTCTCCTGCGATCCGTTTAGTTCTTGAAAGGCTGCGTACTATGCGGTTTTCGGGCGTTTTTGTCAAGGCTTTTTAGTTATCTGGCCTGTCTGATAATGCACTATGACGGGGCGGGAAAAAATGAGACAATCGATTTGTCTGAATCCAGAGTTATTTGGCCCTTGATTGGCTGAAAGTCTTGTTTAGGCAATAAAAAACAACCGGTTACAATAACAATAATCGTACGCCTGGGCCGCATATTGCGAACCCTGTACAACAGGAAAGCATGAGTAAGCGCTTACTCAAATCGACTGCTGTAGTCAGTGTTTATACGCTGCTGTCCCGTATTCTTGGCTTTGTCAGGGATATGGTTGTGGCGCGCTATTTTGGTGCCGGTTCGATTACCGATGCTTTTTACGTGGCTTTCAGGATACCTAACCTGCTGCGGCGCTTGTTTGCCGAAGGGGCGTTCTCTCAGGCTTTTGTGCCTGTTCTGGGCGAATATCGCCAGAAACACGAACACACGGAAGTGCAGCAACTGGTGCAGCGGGTAGCGGGAACCCTGGGTGTGGTACTGGCTGTGGTGACGGTACTGGGAGTAATCGGTGCGCCGGCACTGGTGTACCTGTTTGCGCCTGGCTTTAGTGGCGATGAGACGCGCTTTGACCTGACCGTCAGTATGCTGCGGCTGACCTTTCCGTACCTGTTCTTTATCTCGTTGACCGCATTTGCTGGTGGCATATTAAACACCTATGGCCGTTTTGCGGTACCGGCCTTCACGCCGGTATTACTGAATATATCCATGATTACGGCGGCAATATATATTTCGCCGATGTTTGAGCACCCTATAATGGCGCTGGCCGTGGGCGTGCTGGTAGCAGGTATCGCCCAGTTGCTGTTTCAGCTACCTTTTTTGTATCGTTTGAAACTGCTGTCCTGGCCTCGTCCAGACCGTAAGGATGAGGGGGTCAGGCGTATTTTGCGTTTGATGTTGCCAGCCATGTTTGGTTCATCTGTCGCACAGATCAACTTATTGCTCGATACCTTGATCGCATCTTTCCTCATTACGGGTAGCGTCAGCTGGCTTTACTATTCTGATCGATTGATGGAATTCCCATTGGGTGTGTTTGCTATAGCGCTGGCTACGGTGATCCTGCCCAGCCTGTCACGCCAGCATGCGGCCAACAATAGGGTGCAGTTTAACCATACTCTGGACTGGGCGCTGCGTTGGGCAATTCTGATCGGCTTACCTGCGGCGGCGGCATTAATGTTTTTGTCGGCTCCTTTACTCACTACGTTATTCCAGTACGGGGCGTTTCATGCCAGCGATGTGGTTAAATCCACCATTAGCCTGCAGGCATACAGCATTGGACTACTCGGTTTTATTCTGATCAAGGTGCTGGTGCCGGCTTTTTATGCGCGCCAGGATACGCGCACACCGGTCAAGATTGGTATTATCGCCATGACGTCCAACATGGCGCTGAATATCGTCATTGTCATCCCATTGATTCTGTTCTGGTTTGATGCCCCGCACGCAGGCCTGGCGCTGGCCACCTCGCTGGGCTCTTTTGTTAATGCGGGCTTGTTGTTCAGGAGCCTGCGTCGTCAGAGGATCTACCAGCCACAGCCTGGCTGGTTCTGGTTGTGGCTACGGATCATTTTCGCTACCGTGGTGATGTCCTGGTTTCTCATCCAGTTTAGTGGCTCAGATGAGCTGTGGCTGGCATTATCTGCTGGCGGACGCAGCTGGCGCCTGGCCTGGCTGGTGTTTGGTGGGGCGGGTGTGTACGGGCTGATCTTGCTGGGTTCGGGCGTTTGGCCCTGGCGCTGGCGATCATCTGTGCAGCCAGGATAGATTTCGGTGCCTTCTGAAGCATTTAGGCCATTAATTCACTGAATCTGAACGATTCCTTACCTTTTTGTATATAATACATCCCCCTTTGTGTTGGTCAGCCCTGTTTGCTCTGGAGCTGGTTGCGCGGATTCGTTATACAGGCCATGTGGCATGACAGGAATATTTGAACACGGTGGTGTGGCTGGCTTATGGAGCTGATTCGTGGCGCACATAATTTACGGCCCGGTCATCGCGGCTGTGTGGCCACTATTGGTAACTTTGATGGTGTGCATCTGGGCCATCAGGCGGTACTCGGACAACTGGCAGAAAAGGCCGATGACATGGGCCTGCCCGGCGTGGTCATTATCTTTGAGCCGCAGCCGATGGAATATTTTGCGTCCGAGAAAGCAGCAGCACGACTGAGTCGGTTTCGTGAGAAGATTCATGCACTGCGGCGATATTCGGTGGATCGGGTGCTGGTGCTGCGTTTTGACCAGCAGTTTGCAGCACTGAGCGCAGCAGCGTTTATCGAACAGATACTGGTGCAGGGGCTTGATGTCCGTCACCTGGTGGTGGGAGACGATTTTCGTTTTGGCAATGGCCGCAGTGGTGATTTTGAGCTGTTATGTGAGGCGGGTCGTCAGCACAATTTTGAAGTGGTCAATATGCACACCTTCTATATAAATGATGAACGGGTCAGCAGCACACGCATACGCGAGGCATTACTGGCAGGTAAGCTGCATGAGGCCGAACAATTGCTGGGTCGGCCCTATCGCATGTCAGGGAGGGTGGCGCATGGCCACAAGCGTGGACGCAGTATTAATTACCCGACTGCAAATATTCACCTGCACCGCCATACCACGCCGATAATGGGTGTGTATGCAGTCGAGATGTTCGGCATAGCAGGCGAGCCGCTGGCCGGTGTGGCCAATATTGGTTCACGTCCAACGGTGGATGGTACGCGCACCCTGCTGGAGGTGCATTTGTTCGATTTCGATCGGGATATCTATGGTTGTCATGTTGATGTCCAGTTTGTCGAGAAGATACGGGATGAGCAACGGTTTGATTCGTTCGAGCAACTCAGGGAACAAATCGACCGGGATGCGGAACAGGCGCGTAGGATATTTGCACAGCATTGAAACTATGGTTAACCTGTTTCTTTCACCTGCACTTGCAGGCAGGGTGATACAAGTCCCTTCTCCCTGGGGGCGAGGGGATATAAAAGACAATTATTTCTTTAACAGTAACAACGAGAATTTCGTGACCGACTATAAACAGACACTCAATCTTCCCAAGACATCGTTCCCGATGAAGGCGAATCTGTCGCAACGTGAACCTGCTACGCTCAAGCGCTGGGATGAAATGGACCTGTACGGGCAGATTCGCAAGGCACGCGCCGGGCGTGATTTATTTGTACTGCATGACGGGCCTCCCTACGCCAATGGCGAGATCCATATTGGCCATGCGGTTAACAAGATTCTGAAAGACATTATTATCAAGTCCCGTACCCTGAGTGGCTACGATGCACCCTATATCCCGGGCTGGGACTGCCATGGTCTGCCGATAGAGCTGAATGTGGAAAAGAAGGTGGGCAAGGTTGGGCGCAAGGTGGATGCGCCGACCTTCCGCAAGGCCTGTCGTGATTATGCTGAAAAGCAGGTGAACAAACAGCGCGAAGGATTCATTCGTCTGGGTGTGCTGGGCGACTGGCCCAATCCGTATCAAACGATGGATTTTCGTTTTGAAGCAGATATCGTGCGTTCACTGGGCAAGATTATTGAAAAAGGTCATTTGCAACAGGGTTCCAAACCGGTGCACTGGTGTACCGACTGTGGCTCGGCTCTGGCCGAGGCGGAAGTGGAATATGAGAACCGTACTTCGCCTGCCATCGACGTGCGCTTCGCAGTGCTGGACGAAGAGGCCTTGCTGGCACGTTGCGACCATGTAGAAGGGCATGACGGCAAAGGCCCGATATCGGTGGTGATCTGGACCACTACCCCCTGGACCTTGCCAGCCAACCAGGCCGTGGCACTCCATGCCGATCTGGACTACGTGGTGGTGCAGTGTGATGGCGTGGCAGAACATGGGCCAGAGCGACTACTGGTAGCCGATGCGTTGCTCAAGGACGTGATGCTGCGTTACGGTATTGAACAGTATCAGGTGATGGCCTACTGCAAGGGTTCTGATCTGGAAGGTCTGAAGCTCGCGCATCCATTTTATGATCGCGAGGTACCGATTATTCTGGGTGATCATGTCACCACCGAGGCCGGTACCGGTGCCGTGCATACCGCACCCGGACACGGCCAGGAAGATTATGTGGTCGGCGCCCGCTATGGTCTGAAGATCGATAACCCTGTGGGCGGTAATGGTGTGTTCCTGCCAGACACCGAACTGTTTGCCGGTGAGCATGTGTTTAATGCCAATGCACATGTGGTTGAAGAGCTCAATACACGTGGCAAGCTGGTGCATGAAACACGATTACAGCACAGCTACCCGCATTGCTGGCGCCACAAGACACCGATTATCTTCCGCGCCACGCCACAGTGGTTTATCAGCATGAGTCAGAAAGGTCTGCAACAGGATGCGCTGGCGGCCATTAAAAAAGTTCAGTGGATGCCGGACTGGGGTCAGGCACGTATCGAGTCGATGGTCAGTAATCGTCCGGACTGGTGTATCTCTCGCCAGCGTACCTGGGGTGTGCCGATCACGCTGTTTGTACACAAACAGACCGGCGAACTGCATCCGGATACTCAAAACCTGATCGAGCAGGCGGCGCTTCGTATTGAACAGCAGGGCATCGACGGCTGGTTTGAGATGGACGCAAGTGAAATGCTGGGCGAACAGGCCGATGATTATGACAAGGTGATGGATACGCTGGATGTCTGGTTTGATTCGGGCGTATCGCATTATTGTGTGCTCGATCGTGAGGCGTCTTTACGTCGCCCGGCAGACCTGTATCTGGAAGGCTCGGATCAGCACCGGGGCTGGTTTCAGTCATCGCTGCTCAGTTCTGTTGCAATGCATGGCGAGGCACCCTACAAGGCAGTGCTGACGCACGGATTTACGGTGGATGCGAAGGGCCAGAAAATGTCCAAGTCACGCGGTAACGTGATTGCGCCGCAAAAGATCATGAACAGCATGGGTGCCGATGTCCTGCGCCTGTGGGTGGCGGCGACTGATTACCGTGGTGAGATGAATGTGTCGGACGAGATCCTCAAGCGCATCGCTGACTCCTATCGTCGCATACGTAATACGGCGCGCTATTTGCTATCCAACCTGAACGGGTTTGACCCGGAACAGAACAGCGTCGCACAGCAGGATATGCTGGCGCTTGACCGCTGGGCGGTGGACCGGGCTTTGCAGTTGCAGGAAGAATTACGGCAAGGCTACGAGCAATACCAGTTCCATCAGGTGTACCAGAAACTGCATCACTTCTGTGCGGTGGATCTGGGCGGTTTTTATCTGGACATCATCAAGGATCGTCAGTACACCACTCAGGAAGACAGTCTGGCGCGTCGTTCAACACAGACCGCGCTGTATCATATCGTACAGGCCATGACGCGATGGATGGCGCCGGTGCTGAGCTTCACTGCAGAGGAACTGTGGTCACACATACCGTCACAAAGCGGTGATTCGGTATTTCTGAGCGAATGGTATGAAGGACTGTTTGCGTTGGATAAAGATGAGATGGGTCGTGAATTCTGGAACAGCGTGATCGACATGCGCGAGGCAGTGAACAAGGAGCTGGAGCAGTTACGTGAATCAGGTGGCATTGGCTCTTCACTGGATGCCGAGGTGGTTATTTACTGTGAACCACAGTTGCAGGGCTTGCTGCAAAATCTGGGTGATGAATTACGCTTTGTGCTGATCACCTCAGCAGCAACGGTTGAGCCGCTGGCGGACAAGCCGGACACGGCGGTATCCCACCAGCTTACCGATGAAACAGAAATTGCGGTACAGGTGCGGGC
>DRJJ01000128.1 GCA_011052255.1 Gammaproteobacteria bacterium
CCGGGTATCTATTTTTAACAGCCTTAACGGCAACAAGCAGCTACCTTTTTTTGCTATTGCTACGCAGGGCATACCCCGGTTGGTAAAATTGAATAACAGTGTCCTGACGACCACCCCTGGTGATGATGAAGAACAGGGACCTGTCAGGAAAAGCGTTATGATTAATGGTGAACCTGCACGTATCCCTGACCTGGATGAGATGGAAAAAATTTTACTGGGTATCAAGCCGCTCATGGAAGCATTGAATTAGTACTTTACGATTGAATCGAAAAGACGTTACTCTGCTGCTGATTACCGGGGTAGCTATAATCGGTGCATTCCTGGCACCAAAAATCCCGCAAGACCCTGCCTACCATCATTTTGCAGACATAAGAGCGATATTTTATATACCCAACTTCTGGAATGTACTGAGCAACCTGCCGTTTATATTTGTAGGGCTGGCTGGGCTTATACTGCTTGCAAGGTCTCCGTATGCCATTATTAGAGAGCTCAAGTCGGCCTACATCCTGTTTTTTGTTGGCATTACTGCCGTTGCATTGGGTTCGGGCTATTATCATCTTTGGCCTTCCAATCAGACCCTGGTTTGGGACAGGCTGCCCATGACTATCGGTTTTATGTCAGTTTTTTCGATAGTGGTAGCTGAATTCATCCTGGTGAAAAGCGGGCGAGCCTTGTTTATCCCGCTGGTGATTACCGGAATTGCTTCTGTTTTTTACTGGGACTACACAGAATCAATTAATACCGGAGATTTACGTTTTTATGGTCTGGTGCAGTTTTTGCCAATGCTGTTGATTCCGTTGATCCTGCTTATGTATAAGCCAAAATTTACCCACGTTGGTTTGTACTGGTGTGTTCTGGCAGCCTACGGCCTGGCGAAGCTGGCCGAGGTGGGTGATCAATGGGTATATGATCTGCTTGGTTTTAGTGGGCACTCGATCAAGCATCTACTGGCTGCCGCCGCGCCCTGGATGTTCTATCTGGCATTAAAAAAGCGCTCTGCGATTCCTTTAGCCGAAATCACCCCATAGTGCCTGTACGGTGGCTATCATCGCGAGGGCTGCTGTTTCTGTACGCAAGATCCTGGGGCCGAGCCTGACTGAGGTGAATCCGCATGTAGCTGCTGCGCTGATTTCTGTATCTGTAAGTCCACCTTCAGGGCCGACTAACAGAGAAATATTGTCCATAGCAGGCATATCACGACACGATTTACCGGAAACGGGATTCAGTAATACCCCATTACTGGAGCCATCTGATCGCTCCGTCCACTGTATAATATCAAGTGGATGACAGACTTCGGGAACCCGGTTACGACCACATTGTTCGCATGCACTGACGGCGATTTTTTGCCAGTGAGTGAGTTTTTTGATTAAGCGGTCGCCTGACAGCTTAACATTACAGCGTGAAGTAAACAGAGGCTGTATTTTATTTACACCCAATTCAACGGCTTTCTGAATAGTGATGTCCATACGTTCACCACGTGAGATAGCCTGAACCAGTTCAATATTAAGAGAGGACTCAACGCTTTGATCGCAAAAGTCGCCAATTTTAAGGATGACTGAAGATTTATCCAGCTGTGTAACTTTGGCAATATATTCACCACCCATACCGTTAAATAGAGTAATTTGATCACCTTTGTGCATACGTAAGACGCGGACAATATGGCGAGCGCTGCCTTGTTCCAGATGTAGAAGTGTATTACTAGCCAGTGGCTGGTTGGTATATATACGAGTGTTACGCATGAGGGCGGGTTGCCAGGTCGATCCCTTCAATTGCAGCATTAGCCATTAAATCAATTTCATCTGGAGTGATGATATAAGGAGGCATGAAGTAGATGACATTACCGAGTGGGCGCAGCAGTACAGATTGTTTCAATGCGTGCTGGTAGACTTTTAGCCCGCGGCGTTCCTGCCACGGATAGGCAGTGCGCGTGCGCTTGTCACTGACCATTTCTAATGCGAGTACCATGCCTGTCTGGCGTACATCACCGACGTGCGGGTGGTCATGAAGGCTTTCGACAGCCGATGCCATATGCGTTGCCAGTGCTACGTTGTTTTCAATTACTTTGTCGCGTTCGAAGATGTCGAGGGTTGCCAATGCAGTACTGCATCCCAGCGCATTGCCGGTATAACTGTGAGAGTGTAGAAAAGCGCGCATATTTTCATAGTCATCATAGAATGCGTTGTATATTTCTTCGGTTGTCATCACGGCAGATAGTGGCAAGTAGCCACCGGTCAGCCCCTTGGACAGGCACATATAGTCAGGCGAGATGCCGGCCTGTTCTGACCCAAACAGGGTACCGGTACGCCCGAACCCGACAGCAATTTCATCTGCTATCAGATGAACATTATAGCGATCACAGGCATCCCTTAGCAGGGTTAGATAAATCGGGTGATACATTCTCATACTGCCAGCACATTGTATCAGTGGTTCGATAATCACGGCACAGGTTTCACCGGCATTTTGTTGCAGCGCTTGCTCCATATGTTGAAACATCAAGCGGCTGTGTTCTTCCCAGGACACGTCTGGCTCTCGTTCATAGCAATCCGGTGATGGAACGGTTATGGTATCCATTAATAAGGGTTTATAGGTTTTGGTATATAGATCGACACTACTTACTGACATCGCACCCAGTGTCTCCCCATGATAGCTGTTACTGAGCTTTATAAAGCGGGTACGTTTGGGTTGACCTGTGTTTTGCCAGTAGTGAAAGCTCATTTTTAATGCAACTTCGACTGCTGAGGAACCATTGTCAGCATAAAATACCCGGTCCAGGCCATCTGGTGTGATGCTGACCAGTCTTTCTGCCAGCGCAATAGCAGGCTCATGACTGAAACCGGCTAGCAATACATGCTCCAGTGATTCCATTTGTCTGGCCAGTGCCTGATTAATGTCAGGGTTGGCATGACCAAACAAATTGACCCACCATGAGCTGATCGCATCAAGATAGCGGTGGCCTTCGAAGTCTTCCAGCCAGACACCTTTGCCGTTACGGATGGGTATGATCGGCAGCCATTCGTGGTCCTTCATCTGGGTACAGGGATGCCATAGTACAGAAAGATCACGATTGATCAGGTCGGCGTTTTTCATGATAGCCCCGGACTAGTTGCTGATACCCAGATTATTCCAGATGGCCATTGTTGCTCTGGACTGGTTCATGGTGTAGAAATGCAAGCCTGGTGCACCGGCAGCCAGTAAATGCTTGCACATGTCGCTGATGACATCGGTCCCGAATGCGCGTATTGAATCCAGGTCATCGCCATAGCTTTCCAGTCGTTTGCGAATCCAGCGTGGGATTTCGGCGCCGCACATATCAGAAAAACGTGCCAGTTGCTTGTAGTTAGTTATTGGCATAATGCCGGGGACAATGGGCACTGTTACGTTCATTTTTTCACAATCTTCAATGAAGCGGTAGTAGGCGTCCGGATTAAAGAAATATTGGGTGATTGCGCTGCTAGCGCCTGCTTCTATCTTGAGTTTAAAATTATCAAGGTCAGCACGTGATGATATGGCCTGAGGGTGAAACTCCGGGTAGGCTGCGACTTCTATGTGGAAATGATCTCCGGTTTGTTCGCGGATGAATGCAACCAGTTCGTTGGCATGTCGGAAAGCGCCCACTTCGTGCATGCCTGAAGGCATGTCGCCACGTAAGGCAACAATACGCTTAATGTCATTGCTCTGATATGTCTGCAACAGATGTTCGATATTCTCACGAGTGGAACCTATACAGGATAGGTGTGGGCAGGCATCGTACCCTGATTGTTGTATATCAAATATCGTTTCCAGGGTGCCGGTCTGAGTGCTTCCCCCTGCGCCAAAGGTAACAGAAAAATAGCGGGGATTTAAAGTTGCCAGCTTTTCACGTGCCAGTACGAGCTTCTCAGCGCCTGCCTGTGTTTTTGGTGGATAAAACTCGAAGCTGTATTGTGGTTGATATTTTTTTTGTGTATCCATATTCTCTGCTACTTTTCTATTGTGACGGTAAGCCTGGCACATTACCCGATCGCTTGACAAAAGTGATGACGTGACTTAACGCAGCACATAAATCGAAGCCATTCCTTTTCCCTCAGTGAAAAGGGCAGGATGAGTGAATACAAAATAAGGTGTATATCTATTTTGATCACCTCACCCCAGCCCTCTCCCTGTGGGAGAGGGGTTTTAGTGACAGGAAACCTCCTCCTGCTAGTAACGATAATGATCAGGTTTGTATGGCCCGTCAACCGGTACATTGATATAGTCAGCCTGCTCCTGGCTAAGCTGAGTCAGGTTGACGCCCACTTTCTTTAGATGCAAGCGCGCAACTTTTTCGTCCAGGGTTTTAGGTAATACATATACCTTGTTTTCATACTTATCAGAATTATTCCAGAACTCGATCTGCGCAATGACCTGATTGGTGAATGAGGCTGACATGACAAAACTCGGGTGGCCGGTTGCACAGCCCAGATTTACCAGGCGACCCTTGGCCAGTATGGTTATGCGTTTGCCATCAGGGAATATGACATGGTCAACCTGTGGTTTGATTTCTTCCCACTGGTATTTTTCCAGTGCAGCGATTTCAATTTCAGAATCAAAGTGGCCGATATTGCACACGATGGCTTGATTTTTCATGGCTTGCATATGATCGTGATTAATGACATGCACGTTGCCGGTAGTGGTGACAAATATTTCACCCACTTTGCAGGCATCATCCATTTCCACAACACGATAGCCTTCCATTGAGGCCTGTAAGGCACAAATAGGATCGATCTCGGTAACCAGTACCGTTGCGCCCATACCGCGGAAGGCCTGTGCGCAGCCTTTTCCTACGTCACCGTAACCCAGCACAACGCAGATCTTGCCGGCTATCATCACATCGGTGGCACGTTTGATGCCATCCAGCAGTGATTCGCGGCAGCCGTAAAGGTTGTCGAATTTGCTTTTAGTCACTGAATCATTCACGTTCATTGCCGGGAACATCAGTGAGCCGTTTTCCATCATTTGATAGAGACGGTGTACGCCGGTGGTGGTTTCTTCCGTTACACCTTTAACACTATCAGCAATTTTCGTCCATCTGCCCGGATTAGACTTCAGATTATTTCTTAGTACATTCAGGATGACGACCCATTCTTCATTGTCACCTGGTTTGGCATCAGGCACGACGCCAGCTTTTTCATATTCAGCACCTTTGTGGATCAACAGCGTGGCATCACCGCCATCATCCAGAATCATATTGGGTGCGTCGCCGTTGGGCCAGTTCATGACCTGCTCGGTACACCACCAGTATTCTTCAATTGATTCACCTTTCCAAGCGAATACCGGTATGCCAG
>DRJJ01000129.1 GCA_011052255.1 Gammaproteobacteria bacterium
CACCGCCACATCCGCATCAATGATATTGACCGCATCCAGACGTCCACCGAGACCCACTTCCAGTATCACTGCATCCAGTGGCTGTTGCTGAAACAGCCACAATGCCGCCAGTGTTCCGAATTCAAAATAAGTCAGCGTTATATCTGCACGTGCCTGTTCTACCTGCTCAAACGCACTGCACAGCTGATCATCCGATACGGCTGCCTGATTAATACACACCCGTTCGTTGTAGCGCAGAATGTGGGGTGAGGTATAACAACCGCAGCGGTAACCGGCGGCTGTCAATATTGATTCCAGCAGTGCAACGGTAGAACCCTTGCCGTTGCTGCCTGCAACCATAATGACCGGGCAATCAAAAGAGGAGCTAGTCAGGCGTGACCAGACTAGTCGGAGTCTATCCAGCCCCAGCTCAATCTCGGCCGGGTGCAGCTGGCTCTGCCAACTCAACCATTGTTCCAGCGTTCGGCTCATTGGTCAGAGACCCTGCGGGGAAGACGAATACCGGTGCGGAAAATCATCCCGGTCAAAAAACTATCCGGCTCAGGCAGCCTTCCAGGTCAACATGGATAGAATACCGGCCATGCGGTCGCGCATTTCACGGCGATCAACAATCATGTCCAGCACACCGTGATCAAGCAGGAATTCACTGCGCTGAAAACCTTCCGGCAAGGTTTCGCGTACCGTCTGTTCTATCACACGCGGGCCGGCAAAGCCGATCAGGGCGTTCGGTTCGGCAACGTTCACATCACCCAGCATGGCGAGACTGGCCGACACACCCCCCATAGTCGGGTCCGTCATCACGGAGATAAACGGAATGCCCTGTCTAGCCAGCCGCGCCAGTACTGCACTGGTCTTGGCCATTTGCATCAACGACACCAGCGCCTCCTGCATGCGTGCGCCGCCGCTGGCTGAAAAACAGATCAACGGGATATTTTCGCTCAGGCTGATATTGGCGGCACGCACAAAGCGCTCGCCCACAACCGAGGCCATCGAGCCACCCATAAAACCAAACTCAAATGCGCATGCAACCAGTGGCTGTCCCTTGAGCGAACCCTTGATTGCAACCAGTGCATCTTTCTCGCCGGTTTTTTTCTGGGCCTGAATTATCCGGTCGCGGTATTTTTTACTGTCACGAAATTTCAGATGGTCGACAGGCTCCAGTGTTTCAGCTATCTCTTCCCTGTCGTCCTTATCAAGAAAACCGGCAAGCCGCGTACGCGCACTAATACGTAAATGATGACTGCACTTGGGGCAAACATCCAGATTACGCTCCAGTTCAGCGCGATAGAGTATGGCATTGCATGCCTCACATTTGGTCCAGATACCTTCCGGTACATTACGCTTGGAGGCATTACTTTCCGTACTGATACGGGATGGCATTAATTTGGTAAACCAGTTCATATCATTCTCTGTTGCTTTTTACTTTCTTATTTCAGTGATTTCCTTTTACCCCTTCTCGACTCGGGTTCCAGACTTCGTCCTACCTCCTCCATCCATGGAGTCGTCCCCGGGGGAGAGCGGGCAAGAATATAATATACTTTTACAGTGTAGCAGCTGCTAGCCATTGACGAATGATTTCTATCAATCTTCAGCCGTATCGATAGCATGACGTAATACACCCAGCAAGCCAGTGACTGCATCATTAATCTTTTCCGGCGCGTCGATGTGCTCGGCTACCCGTTTCACAATCGCACTACCAACCACTACCGCATCGGCCACTTGAGCCACCCGCGCCGCGCTGTCTGCATCCTTGATACCAAAACCAACACCGATAGGCAGATCAGTCTGTTTGCGAATTTTTTCAAGGTGTGCCGCGACATCATCTACATCCAGATCGGAAGCTCCTGTGACCCCCTTGATCGCAACATAATAAACAAAACCGCTGGCGTTGTCGGTAATCAGTTTGATGCGCTCTTCAGTGCTGGTCGGCGCAATCAAAAAAATCGGGTCCAGCAGCTGCTCGTTCAGCGCTGCAAGAAAATCGTGTCCTTCTTCCGGTGGCAAGTCAACAGTTAACACGCCATCGACACCGGCCTGGGCTGCCGAGCGTGCAAAGGTGTCATAGCCCATGACCTCAATCGGATTCAGGTAACCCATCAGGATCACTGGTGTGGCCTTGTCTGTTAGTCTGAAACGCTGCACCATATCCATCACATCACGCAGACTGATCTGGTAACTCAATGCACGTTCACTGGCCGCCTGTATCACCGGGCCATCGGCCATCGGGTCAGAAAATGGCACCCCCAATTCAATGATGTCGGCACCGGCCCGGACCATTTCATGCATCAAGGGCAAGGTCACGGCGGGAGTCGGGTCACCGGCTGTTACATAGGGAATCAGCACCTTGCGGCCGGATTTTTTCAGCTTTTCAAAACACGCAGTAATACGACTCATACTTTAATGCCATCGCGTTCTGCGACCGTGTGAATATCCTTGTCACCACGGCCGGAAAGATTAACCAGCACAATTTCGTCCGGAGACATACCGGCTGCAAGTTTACTGGCATAAGCCACCGCATGGCTGGACTCCAGTGCCGGAATAATACCTTCGACGCGGGTCAGGCTATGGAATGCGTCCAGCGCTTCATCATCGGCTATGGCGACATACTCGGCACGGCCGACATCCTTGAGCCAGGCGTGTTCAGGCCCAACGCCAGGATAATCCAGCCCGGCTGATATCGAATGGGTTTCGATGATCTGGCCGTCACTGTCTTCCATTAAATAGGTACGGTTGCCATGTAATACACCGGGGCGACCGGCACATAGCGGCGCCGCATGGCGACCGGTCTGCAAACCATTGCCGGCTGCTTCAACGCCATAAATGGCAACGTCTTTGTCTTCCAGGAACGGATAAAACAGGCCGATCGCGTTTGAACCACCCCCCACACAGGCAACCAGTGCATCCGGTAAACGCCCGGCCTGCTCCTGTATCTGCTGGCGGGCCTCGCGGCCGATGATGGTCTGAAAGTCTCTGACCATAGCCGGATAAGGGTGCGGCCCTGCCACTGTGCCAATAATATAAAAAGTGGTATCAATATTCGTGACCCAGTCACGCATGGCCTCGTTCAATGCATCCTTAAGGGTTTTGGAGCCGGATTCAACCGCAACCACCTCGGCACCCAGTAAACGCATACGGTAAACATTCAGTGCCTGGCGTTTAATATCTTCAGAGCCCATGTAAACCACACATTCCATACCCAGACGTGCCGCCACGGTGGCTGTAGCAACTCCATGCTGACCTGCGCCAGTCTCGGCAATAATGCGTTTTTTACCCATATTTCTGGCCAGCAGTATCTGGCCAACGGTATTGTTTATTTTATGCGCACCGGTGTGGTTAAGGTCTTCACGTTTCAGGTAAATACGTGCGCCACCCACTTTCTCTGTCAGGTGTTCCGCAAAATACAAGGGGGATGGCCGGCCAACATAATTGGCCAGGTCTGCATCCAGCTCTGCCTGAAAACGGGCATCATCCCGATAGCGTTCATACGCAAACCGTAATTCCGCTAAAGGGGCCATCAGGGTTTCGGCCACAAACATACCGCCGTACTCACCGAAATGACCACTCGAATCTGGCAGTGACGTAAAAGATTTTGAACCGGATTGAATGTTACTGGACACCTTGTACCTCGTTAATAAATGCTGTCACTTTTATGGCATCCTTGATACCTTTATCTGATTCCACGCCACTACTGATATCCACCGCATACGGCCGAACCTGCTTGATCGCCTGCGCGACATTGCCTGCATCCAGCCCGCCAGCCAGAATCAAAGGCCATTGTGTACCAGTCGGCAACCGTGACCAGTCAAAGGCCTCACCTGAGCCACCTGCGATATCTGCATGGTAGCTATCAACCAGTATGCCGCTGGCCTGCTGGTAACGCCCCGCCTCGGCTATCAAATCCATATCGGCGCTCATTTTCAGCGCCTTTAAAAACGGGTGCCCAAACTGCGCACAAAATGCCGGGGCCTCTTTGCCATGAAACTGCAACATGTCCACCGGTACGAAAGACAGCACCGATTCAACCTGCTCAGCTGTCGGATCCACAAACAAGGCCACCGTGGTCACAAAAGGCGGCATGGCCAGACAGATTTCTCGCGCCAATGGCTGAGTAACTGCCCGCGGGCTGGGCGGGTAAAACACCAGGCCTATCGCATCG
>DRJJ01000130.1 GCA_011052255.1 Gammaproteobacteria bacterium
CGCATAGCGTTGTTTAATATCATCTGGTATTCGGTCGATGGCACTAATTGAACCTTCATAATATTTCAGGTCATTAACCATCACGTCATCCCATAGTTCCAGTTGTTTCAATTCACTGGCCAGATACGGGTTGACCACGGTAAATTCACCGGACAGGTTGGATTTAACAAACAGGTTCTGGTAGGTGGGTTCTATCGACTGGCTGACACCGCAGATATTTGAAATGGTGGCGGTGGGTGCAATGGCCATGGTGTTGGAGTTACGCATGCCCTGTTTGCTTACCTGTTCGCGCAGAGTTTGCCAGTCAAGAGTACTGCTGTCATCCAGTTGCAGATATTGACCACGTTGCTCGGCCAGTATTTTGATGGAGTCTATCGGGAGTATGCCCTGACTCCAGAGAGAACCCTGGTAGCTGCTATAACAGCCTCGTTCTGCAGCCATATCAGATGAGGCCTTGATGGTGAAATAACTGACTGCCTCCATCGAGCTGTCGGCAAACTGGACTGCCTGTTCAGAGGCATAGGCCAGCTTCTGCTTGTACAGCGCATCCTGAAACCCCATGATACCCAGCCCAACCGGCCGGTGTTGCAGGTTTGAACGACGTGCCTGCGGTACGCTGTAGTAATTGTAATCAATGACGTTGTCGAGCATGCGCATTGCGGTGTTAATGGTACGCTCAAGTTTTTCCATGTTCAGACCGTTTTCATCAACATGTGCGGCCAGGTTGACCGAACCCAGGTTGCACACGGCAATTTCATCATCTGTGGTATGCAGGGTGATTTCTGTACACAGGTTGGAAGAATGCACCACACCAACGTGCTGGTTGGTATAACGCAGATTGCAGGGGTCCTTGAAGGTGATCCACGGGTGACCGGTTTCAAACAGCATGGATAATATCTTGCGCCACAGCTCAACTGCCTGAACCGTTTTGTGGATGCGCATCTCACCACGCGCGGCCTTTTCTTCATAGGCGCAATAGGCCTGCTCAAACGCCTGCCCGGTCAGGTCGTGCAGGTCAGTGGCTTCATCGGGGGAGAACAGGGTCCAGTCCTGTTGTTCGGCAACGCGCTTCATGAACAGGTCCGGTATCCAGTTGGCGGTATTCATATCGTGCGTGCGACGGCGTTCATCGCCGGTATTCTTGCGCAGCTCAAGAAAATCCTCGATATCGAGATGCCAGGTTTCCAGATAGGCGCACACCGCGCCCTTGCGCTTACCGCCCTGATTAACTGCCACGGCAGTATCATTGGATACTTTCAGAAATGGCACCACACCCTGGCTTTTGCCATTGGTGCCTTTGATGTGCGCCCCCATACTGCGTACACGGGTCCAGTCGTTACCCAGTCCGCCGGCGTATTTTGACAGCAGGGCATTGTCTTTGATTGATGAATAAATGCCGCCCAGCGCATCCGGTATGGTGGTCAGATAGCACGATGACAGTTGCGGTCGCAAGGTGCCTGAATTGAACAGGGTAGGGGTAGAGCTCATGAAATCAAAAGAGGACAGCAGTTCATAAAATTCGATTGCGCGTTGTTCTCGGTCAATTTCGTTGATCGCCAACCCCATTGCGACACGCATAAAGAAGGCCTGGGGTAATTCAATACGATGGTCTTCGTGATGGATAAAATAGCGGTCGTGCAGGGTTTGCAGACCCAGGTAGGTAAAGTTCAGATCACGATCAGGTTGTAACGCAGCGGCCAGACGTGGCAGGTCGTAGCGGGTTAGTTCGCTGTCGAGCAATTCCAGTTCGGCGGCCTGCTTGATATAGGTCTGAAAATAACTGGCATAGTGGTCACGCATGTCGGCATGGCTGATAGCGGCAGGCAGTATAGCCAGATGATCAAAAGCCTCACTACGTAACTGGCACAGTAGCAGGCGTGCTGCGGCATACGTGTAATCAGGCTGCTTTTCAATCAGCGTCCGGGCAGCCATCACCAGTGTCGGTGGCACGTCGTCTTCACTGATGCCGTCGTACAGATTGTGCAGGGTATCGGCCAGTATCTGTTCCGGGTCGGCATCGCTCAGGTCTTGTGTGGCTTCCTGTACCAGTGACTGCAGCAGATCAACGTCCAGTGTCTGTAGTTCGCCTTGTTTGTTTTTTACCTGTAACGGCGGATGTGCGGGTTGATCCTGCTGCGATATTTCCTGTTTGGCTGTGCGTTCGCGTGTGCGCTCGGCACGATACAGTACATAGGCACGTGCTACCTTGTGTTCGCCGTTACGCATCAGCGCGAGTTCAACCTGATCCTGTATGTCTTCAATGTGTACGGTCGCGCCTTCACTAAGTCGCCTGAACAGGGCTTCGTTTACCTGTTGCGTAAGCTTGTTAACGGTTTCATGTATGCGTGTCGATGCAGCGGCCTTGCCGCCCTCAACGGCCAGAAAGGCCTTGGTTAGCGCTACCTTGATCTTGCTGGCATCAAACAGGGTGAGCTTGTTGTTACGGCGTATCACGCTGTATTGGTAATGGCTATTACTGCTGGATTGCTGCTGAGCTTGCGGGTTGCTGAGGGCGCTATGGGGCAAGGCCTGGCTGGAAATTGCGGCTTCGGTATTCGAGGTTTCCATGACGACTCCTGTTACGCTTATTGTTTTTACATTAAGCAGGCAAAGCACGTCAGGGTCTGGATGAGAAAACGGATTCCGCCAGGGGGCAGGAGTCCGTTACCCACCTGCCTGTTACGCGAAGGCCTGGGTCAGAGCATTTACCCATCGTGGGCAGGCTCTAGCTCTGGCAGGTCTTCGGACTCAGGGGCTACACAACTTACTAATAACCTACACCCTCGGCTTCCCGTTTAAATCAATAAACAGTGCCTGTTCTGTACGAACCAGAGGGCTTCGTTCCCCATCACCGCTGCGCGTCAGTTCCGGATTTACACCGGATTCCCTTTTCAGACCCACTACATGTAGTGGGTGCGCCAGAAGTTGTATACAAGATAGTGTGAAATAGAAAAAAAAGCAAGGGCAGATTAAACAGTTACCTTGTTAACATAAAAAAATGTTGTTGTACGGTAATCTGTTTATACGTTTGCAATGATGCTAATGGTGTCGGACATGGAATGGGTGCAGCCTGTTAAAGACGCGCTATTCGCCATCGTGGCCGCTCGACTGCCGCGTCCGTGCGGCAGACGGTCTTTAACAGGCTGCACCCTTTCCATATCCTGCTTTTGTACTCGCTAGTCCTCATTCCCACGTTTTGCGTGGGAATGTATTTCCGGTGCAAGCCTCCCGCTTTTATGTGTTACCATTTGAAAAAATGGTATACAGGAATCAAGCCTAACCTTAGTTAAGAATTAGGCTTTTCAAACAGGGAGTTAAGCTATAGTGAATGCGAAAAATATCGCTAATTACGACACCATTCTGTACCGCGTTCGCGCAGGTGACAGCCTGAGCAGTATTATTCAACGCTATCATGGCTCGGTCAGCGCAGCACAGCGAAAGGCTCTTATCAGCCAGATCCAGGCCGACAACTCAGCCGTAACAAACCCCAATCGCATTGTTATCGGACAAATGTTGCAAATTAGTATTCCACCCCGCTCTATGTCCATCTCGAGTCCGTCTGGAGCACCCCCTACGCTTAATATTAACAAGCAGATTATCAAGCCACTC
>DRJJ01000131.1 GCA_011052255.1 Gammaproteobacteria bacterium
CCCAGGGAAGGGGCGAATAATCCTTGTCCCCCAACCAAATAAAAGAGCCCGGCATTGCCGGGCTTTTTATTGGGGGGCAAGGATGAGAACCTCAGGTTCGACTAAATCGCAGGAAGCGATTTAGATCAGCGCGCTTTATGCGCTGACCCGCAGGGTGAGTCCCAGGGAAGGGGCGAATAATCCTTGTCCCCCAACCAAATAAAAGAGCCCGGCATTGCGCTAGCCGTTCAGTTAAAGTGTTGTTTGACTTTGTCTCAATTTACTTGACCCAGTTTTCTACACGTAGCCCAGGAACTCGGTTAAACTCTTTTCCGTTGTTTGTTACCAGGATTAAACCATTTGACCTGGCGTGCCCTGCAATCATCATATCATACGGCCCAATCGTTTTACCTGAGCTCACCAATTCTGCCCTGAGTTGTCCAAAATGGGCCGCATCGTGTGAACCAAACGGCAACACTTCCAGGCGCGCCGCCATTCCCTCTACGACTTCCATATTCTTTTCAGGCTGTGTTGAGCGTTCCGCACCATAGATCAACTCACCCAGCGTTACCGTAGAAATACACATCTGTCCATCATGACGCTTGAAAGCCTCTCGCACCTCCTGGGGTTTATTCTTGATCGTGTAGATCACGATATTGGTGTCCAGCATGTATTTGAGCATTAAAAAACCTCACGAATCTGGTCTGTAGGTTGGTCACGATCAATCATGAAGTCATCTGTCGCGATCGGACCATCAAACCAACTATCCCAGGAGCCTCCCGCAGGCGTAATAAGGCGCTTATTCCCAATCGCCACAATATCGACCTCTTTAACCGACTCTGGGAATGCAACATTTTTCGGTAAACGAACTGCCTGGCTACGGTTACTGGTAAAGACTTTTGTGTGTGAAGTTGACATTTTTCTGACCTGTATATCCCAATTGTATATCCATGATAGCTGTCATATGGGATATGTCAAATGTATATCCCTGCTATTAATTTATTACAAAGATATGAAACAAGGTGGTAAACATGAAGTTTATTTAATAGCCCACTGTTGTTGCAAAACTACAACAATTACCGCCTTTGTGTCATTAATGAATAAAGTTGTTGCAATTCGGCAAAAGGCGTGTATATTCCGACAATGTAGATACATAAAAACATTTTGAGGATTCAAACTATGAACAAAAAACTGATTGCACTGGCTGTCGGCGCTGCTATGGGTCTTGCACCTATGGCTGCTTCAGCTGCAAAAGTAACAGTATACGGCCAACTGCAGTTCGAACTGGCTGATGAAAGTGTTGATAATAGCATCGATGGTGTGAAAGGTAACAATGTTACTATCACCAAGAGTAACTGGCAGGATAACCGTACCATTGAAGATAACCAGCGCGGTCGTTTTGGTATCAAGGCCAGTGAAAAACTGGGCAATGGCATGACTGCTATTGGTCAGGTCGAGTATGATATCTCTGCTAGCAGCAACGAGAGTGAAGCCAACCCTAAGCTTGGTAGTAGCAAAGCTGATAGCTCGCCCCGCATTCGTCTTGCGAACGTAGGCTTGAAAGGCAACTTTGGTACCGCTCTTATCGGTACCATGAAGACTCCTTACAAATACTGGGGTGGTGTTAAATACGATCCGTTCGTCACAACCAACCTCGAAGCTCGTCGTCAAGGCGGCATGAGTGGCGGCGACTTCGGTCAGAACAACTTCTTCTCTAACGCACTGGGTTACAAATCACCTAAGATGAATGGCTTCCAGTTCTGGGGTGTATACAGCCCTGATGAAAACCTGTCTGGTCGTCAGGACGATGGTGACTACGCTGCTGGTGTTAAATACAGCAATGGTCCAATGGAAGCCTTTGTTGTATTCTCTGGTAACAGTTATAATGGCACCACCTCTACTGTTGCTGATGAAAGTCGCTGGAAGATTGGCGGCAAGTACAAAATGGGCAACCACACCTTCCTGGGTCAGTATGAAGACCTGAGTGATATCAACCAGGTAAATGGTGCAGATGGCCAGGTTTACTTCCTGGGTTATCACTTCAAATCCGGTAACAATACCTTTATCGGTCAGTACGGTAATGCTCAGTCAGATCTGGTAGGTGTTAAAACCGCACTGACAGATGATGAAGAAACCGATTACTTTGCTATTGGTATGATTCACTGGTTAAGCAAGAAGACCCGTCTGTTTGGTGGTTATTCACAGTCCAGTGTTGATAACCTGAACGGTCTAAAAGCTACCAGCGGCGACCGTGATGCATTCACTGTCGGTATTCGCATGGTGTTCTAATAACCATAAAGTACGTAGTACGATTGAACGGGGCCTTCGGGCCCCGTTTTTTTGCCCTGACTCGGGACGAGTAGGGTACTCATAATGAACCCGATAGGGTTCTTTGAGTCAGCACAATGAGCTCGTAAAGCTCTAATGGTATAGCCCGTAGTGATTATAGAGACAGGCCGAGAGCGACTGCGAAGGCCCCTGACACTATTTTGTCTGTGCTATGTATGATCGGCACTATGAGGTCGCGTAGGCCAGGGAAGCCCGAGAGCGTCAATGCACAGGGCTTGAAAATTGTTATGCGGTCTCTTTGTCTAAAGGCCTACATGTACACTATTTGACATTGTTCACGTAACGTGTACACTATACAATTATGTACAAAGTAGGCAATGTACCAATAGTGTTGAGCCGTAAAGATTAGAGATGCAACATAATAATCATATACTTACAAATGCTTTGGCTGCATTTGAGGAAACAACGGGTCTTCCGGCAGTACAAATCCCAATGCCAGCAGAGAGTGTAGGTGTCCAGTTACGTTTGGGCGACGCACCGGCTTTGTGCGCAGAGATCAAGAAAACACTCAGGCCAGCAACATTGGGGATTGTAGTAGCGAACTTACATCGATTCAACCGGCCTGCTGTTCTGGTTGCCGGGTATGTAACTCCCCAGATGGCAGAAAAACTTAAAGAACTGGACATCCCGTTTCTTGATGTTGCCGGTAATGTATATTTAAAGACGCCGAACACGTTTATTTATGTTTCAGGCAAAAAGCCAAAAGAACCAGGCCCGCAGTGCCACAACAGGGCATTCAGGGCGGCTGGTTTGAAGGTTATTTTCACATTGCTGACGCTGCAGGGTCAGCTAAAGGCGTCCACGCGCGAAATTGCCAGTAATGCCGGTGTCGCAAATGGCACAGTTAGCAACATTATCAAAGACCTTGAACAGCAGGGCTTTGCATACAGAAGCAAAACCAAAGGACTGGTGCTGCAAAATAGAGATAAACTGATAGATAAATGGGTAGAGGCATACCCACTGGAATTGCGACCGCAACTGACAGTACAGCGATTCCATATTCAGCACACGGACTGGTGGAGGGAGTTTACTTATGACCGTTGGCAAGAATATCAAATGTGGCTGGGGGGTGAACCAGCGGCCGCATTGCTGTCGAAATATCTTTATCCGGAAATAATAACAGTTTATGGACGACCGGATTTCAGGAAGCTCGCGCAGGTAGTAAAACAACCAGTACGTGACGAACACGGAAATTTTGAACTACTGGAACCATTTTGGGATTTTGAAACACCCCTACTGGATGAAGTGCACAGGCTTTGCCCCCCGCTGTTGATATATGCAGATCTTGTTGCAACCGGTGATGCACGCCATCGAGATGTGGCAAATCTGATAAGGGATAAATATCTTCATGGCGGTTGAGGCAGTAGAGGTAGACGACGCGTTATTTGAAGTGCTTGTAGCTTTTTCAGCAGCGGCCGATAAAGTGAAAGCGCCGTGGATTATGGTTGGGGCTACGGCGCGTATCTTGCTGCTGGAACGGATTTATGGCTGGCCTCGGGGGCTAGCTACACAAGATATTGATTTTGGCGTACAAGTTAAAGACTGGGAACATTATAAGCAGTTATGCGAATACATATCAGAAAATAATGTCCTTGAAGCTGAGCGCACACCTACCAAGCGGTTCAGATCCAGACAGAATATGGCTTTTGATCTTGTTCCATACGGTGGCGTTGAAAATGAGCATAAACAAGTATTCTGGCCTCCCCATAATGATGATGTCATGACTGTTCGAGGCTTTGATGTAGTGGCATGTGATGCAGTATCTGTTATTGTTAATCAGAAATTAATGGTATCAGTTGTAAGCCCGATAGGACTGTGTGCATTAAAGTTATTTGCATGGCATGAGAGGCATACACAACATCCGGGCAGAGACGTTAAAGATATTGCGTATTTATATAACAATATCGAATTATTATATTCATCTGACAAGCTTTTCAGCGAACACCTCAATGCTATCGAAGCCACTGATTATCAAATTCAAAGTGCTGGTCTTTACCAGTTGGGCTGTGATGTTGGAGGGCTGATATCAGAAGATGACTACAGATTTTTGATAAATGTACTGTCGGGTGAACTTGGAGAGGGTGAGGATTCAGCTTTGTGCAGGGAGTTACATCGATATACCAAAATGTCGTCGATTCAGGACACGCAGAAGGCGCTATATAATTTCTATAGTGGTTTTTGTAGAAATTAACGCGGGTCAGATGCAACCATGAATCGCCTTCTGATTGTCTTTATTGTGCTGTTACTCACCGCCTGCGCCAACATGACCCCCTCGCAGTCACCCGAATGGCGGCAAGCGGGAGCACATGATTTTGGCGCTACCCGGCTGGCCTTTTCACCCACTATGGACAGGCTGGCCAGTGGGGGTTACCAGGGTGAGGTTCGTCTGTGGTCATTACCGGGTGGCAAGGCACAGTCGCGACACCGTGCGCATAGCGGTACTGTAAGAGGCCTGTTTTTTGATACACCCGACCGGCTGGTTAGCGCAGGCGAAGACGGTCGGCTGGTTTTGTGGCAGACAGATGGGTGGCGGGCTCTGGTAGAAAGAAAAATCCCGGCAGTGACCAGTCTGGCCGGGGAGCAGGGTTCGCAACTTCTGATTAGCGGTCATCAAGATGGTTCTGTACGGTTGTGGTCACGTGATGGCTTGACAGAAAGAGGCCTGCGCAAGTCGGCCAGTCCGGTACTGGCGGTTGCGCAGACTAAAACCGGGTCACATTTTGCGGTGTCATACGAAAACGGTGAAGTACAGTTAC
>DRJJ01000132.1 GCA_011052255.1 Gammaproteobacteria bacterium
CGCGAAATCATGGCGCAGTTAAACGCGATTTACTGTGGCAGTGTCGGTGCCGAATACATGCATATTACCGAGACGCAGGAAAAACGCTGGATTCAGGGACGTATCGAACGAGCCGGTGGTCGCTCGTCACTGGATGATGCAATGCGTCGTCGTATCCTGCAGCGTCTGACTGCGGCGGAAGGTCTGGAGCGTTATCTGCACACGCGCTATGTCGGACAGAAGCGATTTTCACTGGAAGGCGGTGATGCGCTGATTCCACTACTTGACGAGTTGATTCAGCGTGGCGGGGCGCAGGGTATGAAGGAGGTGACCATTGGCATGGCGCACCGTGGTCGTCTCAATGTGCTGATCAATATCGTCGGCAAGACGATCACCGAACTGTTCGAAGAGTTCGAGGGCAAGGCCGGACACGACTTTAGTGGCTCCGGCGATGTGAAATACCACCAGGGCTTTTCGTCTGACTTGCGTACCGGCAAGGGTATTGTTCATGTGAACCTTGCCTTTAACCCATCACACCTGGAGATTGTCGGGCCGGTGGTGGAAGGGTCGGTGCGCGCACGTCAGCAACGTAGTGGTGATAGTGAGGGTAACTTCGTGGTACCGGTTCTGATCCATGGTGATGCCGCGTTTGCGGGCCAGGGCGTGGTGATGGAAACCATCAACATGTCGCAGTCGCGCGGGTTCTCTACCAAGGGCACGGTGCATATCGTGATCAATAACCAGATCGGTTTTACCACCAGCAGTCATCTTGATGCGCGCTCCTCGATGTATTGCACTGATATAGCCAAGATGGTCAATGCACCGATTTTTCATGTTAACGGTGATGATCCGGATGCGGTGATTACGGTGACGCAGCTGGCGCTGGACTATCGTATGAGCTACCACAAGGACGTGGTGATTGACATGGTCTGCTACCGGCGCCATGGCCATAGCGAGGCCGATGAACCAACGGCTACCCAGCCGATGATGTACAAAGCGATTAAAAACCATCAGACACCACGAGCGTTGTATGCGGAACGGCTGGTGACGGAAGGAGTGTGTAAGGCGGGTGAGCCCGAACAGATCAGCGATGCCTATCGCGACCAGCTTGATCGTGGCGAGACGGTAGTTGATGAACGGGTGCCGAAGGAAGTGGCCAACTACCCCTGGGCTGTTGACTGGGAACCGCATCTGGCGCAGGCATGCACGGCATTTCTGGATACCACCATACCCATCGACCGGGTACGCCAGTTGTGGCGCAGGCTTGATCATTTACCTGAAGGTTTCGAGCTCAATTCAGCTGTTGCCAAGATTATTGGTAACCGACGCAAGATGGCAGCCGGTGCCATGCCGATCGACTGGGGTTTTGCAGAGACCATGGCCTATGCCTCGCTGGTTGAGGATGGTTATCACGTACGCCTATCGGGGCAGGACAGTGGTCGCGGTACCTTTTTTCACCGTCATGCTGTGTTGCGTTGCCAGAAGGACGGCTCGGCCTATGTGCCACTGCGTAACATTAGCGACGGACAGGCCAACTTTCTGGTCATTAATTCGCTGTTGTCAGAAGAAGCCGTACTGGCGTTCGAGTATGGCTATGCAACCACTGACCCCAACACCCTGGTTATATGGGAGGCACAGTTCGGTGATTTTGCCAATAACGCACAAGTGGTTATCGACCAGTTTATCAGTGCCGGTGAACAGAAATGGAACCGCCTTTGCGGTCTGGTGATGTTGCTGCCACACGGTATGGAAGGGCAGGGGCCGGAACATTCCTCCGCACGTCTGGAGCGTTACCTGCAATTATGCGCCGAGCATAATATGCAGGTGTGTGTACCGACCACAGCGGCACAGATCTTCCACCTTTTGCGACGCCAGATGATGCTGGAATGTCGTAAGCCATTGGTAGTGATGTCACCAAAGAGCCTGCTGCGCCACCGCATGGCTGTTAGTACACTGGAGGATCTGTGCGAAGGAGAATTCCAGCCGGTGATTGCAGAGGTGGATTCATTGCAGGATGATGCCGTGCAACGTGTGGTGCTGTGTTGTGGCAAGGTGTATTACGAATTGCTGGAGCAGCGCCGCAAACACCAGCTTGACGAGGTTGCGATTATTCGTGTCGAACGCCTGTACCCTTTTCCCGAGGCACCGCTGTGTAAACAACTGGCACGCTACCCTAATGCGGGTGAGGTTGTCTGGTGTCAGGAAGAGCCGCAGAACCAGGGGGCATGGTTTTCTATCCAGCATCACTTGCACGCGACCATGACCGATCCTTCGCAGCTACACTATATTGGCCGCCCGTTCTCGGCGGCACCGGCAGTAGGGTACGCCTGGCTGCACCTGAAACAGCAACGTCGTCTTGTTGCAGAGGCGCTTGGACTTGAACCTGAAACTTCAGAAATAGATAAATAATAGAGAAATATTATGGCGATAGAGATCAAGGTTCCTGTTTTCCCCGAGTCCGTAACGGATGGCACCATCCTGCACTGGAACAGGAAACCCGGTGATGCAGTAAAACGCGACGAGCCACTGGTGGATATCGAAACCGACAAGGTGGTATTCGAGGTGCCGGCACCGAAGGACGGTGTGCTGGAGGCCATTATCGAGGATGAGGGTGCCGTGGTGGTCTCCGACCAATTAATCGGGCGTATGCGCGAGGAAACGGCTGTGACATCAATCAACGATGAGCAAACCGAAGCGGTGACTACTCCTGAAGCGCAGTTGCAAACGCCTTTTGCTACACCTGCCGCACGGCGTTTGATTGAGGAACATAGTCTTGATATACAGGCAATCAAGGCTAGTGGTAGCGGTAATCGTATCCTCAAGGAGGACGTGCTGGCGGTTCTTGGAACGGCGCCCGATAGTGAGGTGACATCAGCAACTGCCAAAACACCATTAGCAGAAGATAAAATATCAGCTCGTCAGGCAGTACATAGTCCTGAAACGGCAGGTTCAAATATTGAAAGAGCGGAACGGCGTGTGCCCATGACACGCCTGCGTGCACGCATTGCCGAGCGCCTGCAAGAGGCACAGCAGAATGCGGTGATACTGACCACCTTCAACGAAGCCAACATGCAGCCGGTGATGGAACTGCGCACTCGTTACCGTGAGGCATTCGAGAAGCGTTTTGGCGTTAGGCTGGGGTTTATGTCGTTTTTCGTCAAGGCAGCGATCGAGGGTCTGCGGCGTTTTCCTGAACTCAATGCGTCCATTGACGATACGGAAATCGTTTATCACGGCTTTTTTGATATTGGCATTGCGGTATCGTCACCTCGCGGTCTGGTGGTGCCGATCCTGCGCGATGCCGATCGTATGGCGATGGCGGATATCGAGGGGCAGATCAATGACTACGCGAACAAGGCACGTGAAGGCACGCTGTCGATGGAAGACATCACTGGCGGTACCTTTACCATTACCAATGGTGGCGTGTTCGGCTCACTAATGTCGACGCCGATACTGAATCCGCCGCAGAGCGGCATATTAGGTATGCACAAAATTCAGCCGCGGCCGGTTGTCGAGAATAACGAAGTGGTGATACGGCCGATGATGAACCTGGCACTGTCTTATGATCATCGGCTGGTTGATGGACGTGAAGCCGTGCAGTTCCTGGTCACGGTCAAGGAAATCATCGAGGATCCAGCTCGGCTGGTACTGGGGGTGTGAGCTAATGGCAGACAAATACCAGGTTGTGATTGTAGGCGCCGGGCCGGCTGGTTACGTGGCCGCGATTCGCTGTGCACAGCTCGGACTGAAAACTGCCTGCATCGATGCCTGGCTGGACCCGGAAGGCAAACCTGCGTTGGGCGGCACCTGTCTTAACGTCGGCTGTATTCCCTCCAAGGCACTGCTTGAATCATCAGAACAGTATGCACATACCCGGCAGGGGCTCGCTGAACACGGTATCGGCGTCGGTGAAGTCAGCCTTGATCTCGACGCTATGATGCTACGCAAGCTGCGTGTAGTGAAGGAACTGACCCAGGGTATTGCACAACTGTTCAGGGCTAACGGAGTTACCCATGTGCAGGGAAGGGCGCAACTTGGTGCAGAGCGGTGTGTCGTGGTCAGTCAGGGTGAAGATCAAACAACACTGAGTGCCGAACATATCATCCTTGCACCGGGATCATCACCTGTGCAGTTGCCCACTATCAACATGGATGGGCAGTATGTTGTCGATTCGACGGGCGCGCTATCGTTCAGCGAGGTTCCATCGCGGCTGGGTATCATCGGTGCCGGTGTCATAGGGCTGGAACTGGGCAGTGTGTGGCGCCGTCTTGGTGCGAAACAGGTTGTACTTCTTGAGGCGCAGGAAAGTTTTCTGCCGATAGCCGACCAGCAGGTGGCGAAACTGGCACAGCGTAGTTTTACCGGGCAGGGGCTGGATATCCGACTGAACAGCCGGGTAAAAACGTGTGAGGTGAAAGATGACCAGATTGCGCTGCGTTACCAGGACAATGACGGTGAGCACGATATGTCATTCGACCGGCTGATTGTTGCGGTTGGACGCCGCCCCAACACAGATGGCCTGGCTGCTGACGAGGCAGGTCTATTGCTTGACCAATGGGGTTTCATTCATGTTGATGAACAGTGTCGCACCCCCCTGCCGGGGGTATGGGCTATTGGTGACGCAGTACGCGGGCCTATGCTGGCGCACAAGGGTTCAGAGGAAGGCCTGATGGTTGCAGAATTGATAGCCGGACATACCGCACACGTGGACTACGGGACCATCCCCTCTGTGGTCTACACACTGCCAGAGATTGCCTGGGTCGGCCAGACCGAGCAGGCGCTACGTGCAGCGGGTGTGGCGTATCGCAGCGGAGTGTTTCCGTTCAGCGCCAGTGGTCGAGCGCGCGCGATGGGCAATACGGAAGGGTTCATCAAGATACTGGCTGATGAAAAAACCGACCGTATTCTGGGTGTGCACATGATCGGGCCGCAGAGTTCTGAACTGATTGCCGAGGCGGTTATTGCCATACAGCTGGGTGGTAGTGCCGAGGATATTGCATTAACCGTATTTGCCCACCCGGCATTATCAGAATCGTTTCACGAAGCAGCTCAGGCAGTGCACGGTCAAGCGATCCATATAGCACCGGCCAAGACGCGAAAGGCTCGCAAAAAGCCTGGTTAGATGCGTATCGGTTATTTGAGCATTCCGCTTTTCTGCATATCACTTATAACCATCTTTTCCAGTTCACTGGTTACTGTTCCGGCCGAAGAAGGGTTGAAACTTTCTGTTGTGGCTGACCAGATCATCTTTTCTGTAGCGACACTAAATAATTTTGTAGCAAGAGATACACGGGTGTTCGTTCTCGTGTTACCCTGATTATAGATCAGTGAGTGTGACCTGTCGTAGTAATCGTACATGCCATAGCCATAGCCGGCGGTCGGTAAAAAAGTGTATGTAGCAGGATCATCACTTTCTGCCTTGCTTACTCTCAGCAGTGTCACCATTAGCACCCCGTCTGCGCCTGTTTTCCCGACTGCGGCAAGTATTTGTTGCTTCTTGCCGGTTTTATTCAAATTGGGTATTACCGTATAGCTTGCAATACCCGATCTGTTTGAGGTCGTGATCATGCTGCTGAAATTTTTCTCAAATGATTGTCGTTTGGCATTATCTTTAACAATACCAATGACCAGTATTTTTTTCAGCGCAGGACCTTGATAATCCGGGTCGTTCCAGCGCTTGACTACATTTGATGTAGTAGGGCTGCATGCACTCAATAGTAACGAAAATACAATTATTGCTGATACAGATAATAGTATGTTCTTCTTCGAGGTTGCCATGATTTTCGCCTTATCTTTTTTTCACGCAGTAAAATTGTATCGAGATTTGCCCTGGCAGGGAGATACAGTCTATTTAACTCTGACTCCTGTGTAAAGTTCATGTTTTAATGCGTATTACATGTGAAAGGGAGATCTTGGCATGACCTGGGTGAGATAAATGCGACAGGACTCAGTGGTATGCAGTAGGCCGCTGTATTATTGGCAGGTGAGAATCACGATATTGGCTGATGTATTGAATGGTCAGCCAGGAGTTCTGGCCGTTAGAGGTTGTCAAAACCTGACGCAGATTGTAATCCACAATACAGCAACAGGGTTGTGTGTTCCTATAACTCTATCCCGGCCATCGCCAGTTCACCGTAGATATCATTAGTAGAGTCGAGCTTGCCGTATTCAGGATGAAGAACATGTTCTACAAACACGAGATAGGGATTGATCTCGAATTTAATTCCGGTAATCTGGTTTTGTATGTCCAGCCCGATCAGTTCGGCTATCACCTCTTCGGTAATAGAGTTATCTTCATCTGTATTACATGCATGTAAAAGTTCATGTATGAGATAGCGCAGATTAAACTCATAATTCACAACAGATGGATCTACTGTGATCATGTTTTCATTGTAATTATAGTAACCGTGACTACCACTTAGCTGCCCCAGCCTGATCACCAGTCCGCTATCGAGGGCGTGTTTCACCAGTACGCCGCCAGCTGGGTGAGCCGCCAGCTTTTCCAGAGACAAATACAGGCTGGGATGTTTGTCCGGATTAAGTAGCTGTAACTGGCTTTTGCTGAACGCATCGCGTGGTGTGATGATCTTGTAATCTAGTCGCCAGTGCAACCAGGACTGTAGTATTTTTACGTTATCAGAGCTGATGGTAGATGAGTCGAATGAAGAGCTATTTTTATAGCGGGCGTTATGAAGAGAGGCAACACGGGAAAAGTGTAATGGATTATACCTGACCAGTTCACTTTTTTCAGTCGCAACAGCGTTCCATCGTTTTATGTAGTTTTGTAAATCAAGTTGATCCAGTGTCTTGTTATTTTGGGTCAGATAAGTCAGGTAATCCAGAAATTCAGGTTTGAATATGCTTTGCTTGATACTGTGGGTGCTTTGTACATCACTGAAGATGCTGCGCAGACTGTTTCGATAGACGCTGGCGGGAACTTCATTCTGTTTGACAACGTTAACTTGCCCCCCGCAACCTGTTAGCAGAAGTATGAGAATAACGGGTACAACCAGTGCACGCGAAAATTGATAGTCAGAACTTTTCATATGACCCAACTTTATAAGCAATTAACCAGTTTATCGTCATGTTTTCACTGTAACTTTAGCCCATGGCAAGATATAAACGGTTGCCTGTCACATTACATAACAATTACACTGTTCAGGCTGATACTAACTCAGCGAAAATATCAACCAGACAGGAGTGACAATGAAGTCGATATCCAGTGTTTTGTTAACAGGTATTTTCTATGTGCTCAGTATCGGGGTGGCTGGCGCAGTAGATGCGATGGATCAGAAGGCGATGGAAGCAATCATCATTAACAAGGCTGAATCACATAAAGGGGGTGGTGGGTTTCTTGAATTTGACTATCGAGGGGTTAGTATGATGGTTGTTTCTGATATTACTCATGACCGTATGCGCATCGTCACCCCTGTTGCAAAATATGATGAGCTGAGTCAGTCTCAGATAGATAAAATTATGCAGGCAAATTTTCACAGCGCACTGGATGCACGATATGCAGTGAGTAGTGGTGTGCTTTTCTCAGCCTACATTCATCCTCTTTCGCCTCTTACCCGGGAGATGATTGAATCAGCAATGGCTCAGGTTGCCAATCTGGCCCGGTCGTTTGGTACGGAATATTCGAGTGGGGCATTAACGTTCAGGGGTGGCCAGTAACTCCTGAACTTGCTTAAGGGCAATCTCATCATCTGGCATCCATTTTCCAGAGTGTTTCTAGAGATCCGGTTCGGAACAACCCTGTGGTTCCGGTAAACCGGCAATACGTGACCCCTGGCGTGCGGGCCCTTTTGGGAACAGTTTATATAGATGTTCCTTGTTTGAGCGTTCCGGTCCTATGTCTTCAGCCATATAACGCATCAGTATCTTGACCATTGGACTTATACCATAGGTGAAATAGAACTCGCGCAGGAAGTTAATTACTTCCCAATGATCTTCTGTCAGGGTAATGCCTTCTTTTTCTGCCATGTAGTTTGCCAGCCTGGCATTCCACAGATGCAGGTCAAGTAAATTACCTAAATGTGTGACCGGGTAGGTCTGACCCTCGAAGTCAAAGGACTCAACAAAATGTGAAACAGGTTTGGCGGGCATTCCCTGATAGAGGTCACGATCCAGTTCGGCATCAAGATAGGGAATAGGAATGCCGGCTATCTTGGAGCCTTGTAATAATACTCCGCCGGGGAATAACTGATCCAGATAGTCGTCTGTGAACCGATCCGAGCCGGTTTCTTTTTTCAGGTTGCGTTTAAGCAGTTTTTTGACCGGGGCAACATTATAGGCGTGGTAATAGCTACGCATGGCCTTGATAACCAGCCATTGATCAGGCCCGAGTTGCAGGCCATCATGCGACGCCAGTTCATCTGCTACGGTTTCATTCCAGTCTGTGAGTATGGCCAGGCGACCATCATTCATTACATCTGTATGCAGATTCATTGCTAGTGACATAGTTAGTCTCCTCTTTATATAGCAAGTTTAGTACAACATCCGGATTCGACCAGTTATCGGGGCTAAATTATTAGTAGCTAACGGGCTTGTTAGACTACTTGCCGCCTGCGACAATAGCCCACCATGACAGTAGCAATAAAATCACTCAGTTTGATAATCCCGGGCTTACTGGATGAAACGAACCCACAAGCGATCGGCGACCAGATCAGACAGCATGCCAGCCTGAGATGCTTGCTGGACAGGGCCGATGCTGTGCACGCAAACCTGTCAGGTTTTGAACGCACAATGATGCAGGTGGCTACCGGTGAGTGTGATTCTATGTCTTATGCCTGGCTCTCGCGCCAGGGCGAACAGGATGAGCAGGCTCACATGCCCGTACAAAGGGCATGGTTACGAGTTGATCCGGTATACATGCAGGCAGACCGTGATAATGTAGTGCTGTTCGGTGC
>DRJJ01000133.1 GCA_011052255.1 Gammaproteobacteria bacterium
CTGATAGTGGCCTACTATACTGTTCAGTTCATTCGACCGGCTGAACGTCAGAGATTACTTACAAAGCTTTATGATAGCTTACGTTGGGGCGGCGCACTGATAATGTTTGAAAAGGTCCGTGGCCCTGATGCACGTTTTCAGGACATCCTTACTCGGCTGTATGATGATTACAAACTGGAACAGGGTTATTCTCCTGAGGAGATCATTTCCAAGTCCAGGAGCCTGAAAGGCGTTCTAGAACCGTTTTCAACCCAGGGAAATATCGATCTTTTAAAGCGTGCTGGGTTTGTCGATATTATGACTGTGATGAAGCATCTGTGCTTCGAAGGGTTTCTAGCTATTAAGTAGAAGATATAAACCACGTATTTATTTATACCCCACACCCATAATACCAACTACTTCATCATCAACTGTCGTTTTGAAGTTATACCTGCAAGTGGTCAGTATCTCCTGTATGCATTGTGGCCGCCGCTTATTGGCCTCCCGCCAACGACGATAAAATTTCATTGGGGGACGGGCATAAATAGACAGTTCATTCAAATCTTCGGGAAGATTTCTATTGAGGTTTCCAAAATATATAAACGAGGCAATCGTCGCTCTGTTTTCTGAATTACACTGACAGTTATGCGCTTGCCCGGTCTTGAACTTATATTTTCGACCCAGCTTAGAATAGTCGCTACTAATTGACGAAATATCCCAGCCAGTTGGATCGGTAACATAAATTTCTTGTCCCGGGCGTAATACGCCTCGGCCTTCAGCCTGCCCTATAAGATTATTGATGGGTAGAAAAACTGGATGGTCATAATGCTGAGAAAAGTTACGTATTGAGTCTGGCATGAGTGCTAACAGCATGTATGGGACAAGCATGAATCCCTGGAGTATTAATATTCCCATTGCTACGGCTAACACTCGCAGTTCAGCATTACGCCCCTTGAATAGCTCAGGCAATAGTAATGCAGAAATACATAACATTAGATATGCAGCAAGCAAAAAACGCGGATACCCTCCATAATAAAGGGATCCGCCATCAACATAGAAAAATACTATCTGAAACAGAAAAGCAGCTCCCAGGGCCAGTATAGTGATGCGTGGCCTTGGTGGCTTTATTAACATATATGCATACAGACCAAAAAGAGCAAATATAAGCAGGAGTCCAGTTAGCCCAAAATGGAACTGAATTCGATCGCCAAACACCGACAGCCTTTCCAAATTAAAAATGTGCTCGAAAGAGGCTACGGAAAATTCTCTGATTACATCAGCGTCTTTACGAATCAGGTAGTAAGTTAGAAATGGGATCGCTGCGGCAAATCCACAAACGAATTTATCTATACGTTCTCCAGCCTTCCAGGGGCGGCTCGCTAGCCACACGAATGGTAAAATAAATATCATTTGCTCCTTGATCAGAGCAGCTATCCCTACCAGCAAATAAGCGCCAATGTGTGAACGAACAGTCTTCCCAACAATGGCCAGTTCGACCCCCAATAATACAAATATAAGTGCCCAGGGCTCGAGGTAACTAGAGGTAAAATAATAAACCACCTCCTGTTGATAAAAGAAAAAGAAGGCAAACGGCAGAATCCCTATACCAGGCCATCGCTTAATAATCAGGGGTCGCAGTACGAACACCCAAACCACTACCGCCAGTGCATTAGACGTGCGTAGTATGTTTAAAAAACTGTCCCACTGGGAATGGTCTGTCGTCACCCACAGCAACATATTCCCAAAAATACGCCCGATACCCGGATAACGTAGAAATGCTGATGGGGATGAGCCAAAGTAGGAACTTGCAATCAGAAACACGAATGCCAGGGGAATCCAGGCTCTTAACCAACCCGCAAGTACAGCTAGCAACCCTGTACCAATAAAAAATAGTGCAAATGTACCGTGACTATTCCAGAAGAAAAAACTACTGATAAAAGCAGACTTGTGATATTGAGTGTCCCCAATATACGGAAACTCCTGAGTCCACGTTAATCCGAGGTAAACAACAATGGGAGCGATGACTATCATGCCCCAAAAAATACCCGACACCAGAGACTTTAAACCTGGCCAATGAGGCTTTCTCCAATGACTGGGTCTATAGACAAAAGCCCTGTCGGGGTCTAAATGGTAGAAAGCCAGGAATAACAGGAAGATGAGTAATCCCAGGTTAAACCCCGCGCCTAATCGATTGAGCTCCAGCCATAAACCACTGGCCAGCAAGCTAAATAGTATTGAAATAGCCGATAGCTGGTAGATCGTAACCTGGAACTTGTATTGACGATACCACACAGCCGCTCGATTGAAGCTATCGCGCGGTCGGAGAAAAATGGGAGAAAGGTAAAAAACAAGTACCGAAAGAACAATTGACACAAAAATTATGAGCCACTCTGGGACCTCTGCGGTCACCCTATCCTTGAATGCTAGTGATTGTTTGACCGCAAAATAAGGGTCATACCCTGTGACACTCAGATCCAGAGTATTCCCGATCACCTCAAATCGAGAAATATCATGAAGCGGTGAAAAATCTTTTACAATGCTTTGCGGTGACCAGCATTTCGACCCCAGAACCCCGCGTAGACAAATATTTTTTATGCTGACTGTTCCCTTTTGTTTACCGGGATCTATTCGCAGCCTCTGAGGTGTTTCACCAGATAAGAGAAAGTACAGGGTACTTTGTTTACCAGCACTTCTGGTGAGATGTTGATGGTATGATTCTGCTTCATTAAATCCCTTGCCTGTATCCAGGTAGACCGAAAAGGATCCCGTCTGCCACTGCCCCAGGGTCACAGACAGCAAAGAAGGGAAATACAGACCAGTGCTTTTAAAGAGAACCAGCACAACTATAAGAAAAATCGTACTTACAAGCAGCCGTATCTTTGTCAATGAGTCGATTTTCTTAAACAAACTTGATACGCCTGGCAGCAAAAATCACCATTTTTAATAACAACCAGCCATGGCTCCAGCGATCGATGTTTGTTTCACCATAGCGTCGCTCCCTGTAGCGAATTGGTAAATCAATAAATTTCAGATTGATCTTGGACGCACCGAATATCAGATCAAAGTCGCCGAAGGGATCAAAGTCACCAAAATAACTTCTATTTTTCG
Organism: Gammaproteobacteria bacterium; assembly: GCA_011052255.1. Lineage (GTDB taxonomy): Bacteria > Pseudomonadota > Gammaproteobacteria > DRJJ01 > DRJJ01 > DRJJ01. Next base: position 3,088 of record DRJJ01000133.1, read on the forward strand.
CGATACGTAAATAATTCTCACGTGTTAACACCTTGGTGCCGCACAGACAGTCCTTAATCGGCTGGTCTAAAAGCCAGCTAAAGGCGATGCTGAAAAACTTGTTGCCGAGAATATTCAATAAACGCATCGCCTGCTCTTCCATCGGGTAGACCAATCTGACGCCATTAATATATTCTCCTTTGCCACTGGCAATGGCATTATAAAATCGTGTCAAATCCTCAGGGGGAACGGTCATATCTGCATCCAGAATCATCAGGATATCTCCTTTAGCATGCAGGAATCCGTAACGAACAGCATCGCCCTTCCCCGTTCCTGGCTGCTTATAAAGACTGATATCTCTGTGGGTATTTTTGGCTATTTCTTTCTCAATTTTATTGTAGGTATCATCCGTTGAATTTCCTTCCA